>CAMLMF010000083.1 GCA_946480995.1 uncultured Bdellovibrio sp.
AAATCATAAGTGTCAGAAATAATAATCAACTCGTCAGCCCCTGTAACGTTCACTAATTTTTGCAAACCTAAGCGCACCTGTTTCGGGTCGCCAATGACGGATGTGCGCAGGCGAGATAAAACCATTTCTTTTTCTGCTGGCCCCCACAACGCATCCATATTTTTGGTCGGCGGTTGCAAGTGCACACGCTGATTGCGAATAATTCCTAAGAATCTTTGATAAATGGTTGTGGCTAATTCCTGCGCTTTTTCTTCTGTGTCAGCGGCTAAAACCTGCACGCCCACCATGACTTTGGGTTGTGATAAAACTTGCGAGGGTCTAAAGCCCACGCGATAAATATCAATCGCCTGCATCAACATTTCAGGCGCAAAGTGTGAAGCAAACGCAAAAGGCAAACCCAGCTCTGCCGCCAGCTGCGCGCTGTACAGGCTAGAGCCCAACAACCACAAAGGCACGTTGATGCCGGCGCCAGGCACCGCACGAACTTTTTGCCCCTCTTGCGCGGGGGCAAAATAATATTGCAACTCTTTCACTAGATCAGACATTTCTGCCTCACGTCCGGTCATATCTTTGCGCAAAGCACGCATCGTCGGCGCATCTGTTCCAGGGGCACGCCCCAAGCCTAAATCAATGCGGTCCGGATAAAGTGTCGCTAAGGTTCCAAATTGTTCGGCGATAGTCAGTGGGGCATGGTTCGGCAACATGATCCCGCCAGAGCCAATGCGAATCTTTGAGGTGGCTCCAGCGACATGACCAATCAACACCGCCGTCGCCGCACTGGCGATGCCGTCAAAGTTATGATGTTCCGCCAACCAGTAGCGCTCATACCCCAAGCGTTCCGCATGCTGAGCAAGGGCCACCGTATTTTCAAAGGCCTGCGCAATAGTTTTTCCCTGCACAACCGGCGCAAGATCTAAGACTGATAAGCGAGCTTCAGAAAGTTTCTTCATAAATATTAATGTAACAGTTTCTGATACATTAATCCATAAAATTCCCCCTCGTATTACGCGGCGATAGAACTTGAATAACTTCACATAATTAATAAAATCTTCTTAAGGGTCCGAAGATGAAAATTTATTTTTGCACATTTTTATTAGTTCTTATCGGAACTTGTGGGGCGGCATTCGCGGAGGGTAACGAAGAGGCCCCTCAAGAGATGTCCAGCGAGACGCCAACAGAACAAGCTCCTGAAGTTCCTTCACCTTCACCCAAAAAAGCAGTGATCTTTGGTCACAACGTAACGCCAACGACACAGGTCTTAGCCGCAAATGATTTCACTGTAGGAAATTACGTATTAGGTTGGGGAGCCACTTCCGAATGGACCGTGGCGGTAAGCCCGTGGATTTGGTTTCAGTACAACACGCCAAATTTTCACATGAAGTGGGGCAAGAAGTATTCTGACTATATCAATTACGGACTCTTTTTTTCTTATTTCCACAGCGACAGACATAGCAATCCTATGTCTTCGCAAAATCTTTACCAATGGCAAAGCGCTTCGCTGCACGGTTTGTACAGTGTTAAAACTGCCAGCAATAAGACATTTTATTTCAATCTTCATTACGCCTATTTTTGGAATGAGGATATGCCGTATTCCATTCGCATGGATCCAGGAACTGAGATATCAGGGCAGATTGACTTAACATCTTTGACGCAAATCCCATTGTCTTGGAAAAACACTTCAGTTCTTTTAGAGTTCGGCGGCCTGGGCATTAACTATTTATATCCGTATGTGCAAGTGGGTGCCTCGATAGCTTATCAAGGCCAGCACTGGCTTCTGCAATTCGGTTACAGTTATACAACTAAGTTCGCTGATATTGGCTCAGGCAAACCGTATGACACCACTAGATGGCAGGAACCACGCTGGCAAGAAAATAAATCTGACGACATGTTTTCAAACTACCGTTATTACGAAGCGTCCACGCACCCAGAAATTCACATTCAATATTTCTTCTAGTACCCGGGAAATAAAAAAGGCGCCGAGAATTCTCCGCGCCTTTTTTGAAAATCACAAATTTCAAAAACAATCTACTTAACAGTGCCTTTGTAAATATAAGCAATCCCGCCAGTCAAAGTCTTGTACTCGAACTTAGAATAAGATCCGCTTTCTTTCATCAAAGCCAAAAAGCCTTCTTTGCATGGGAATGCCGCCGAAGATTTTTGTAAGTATTCGTAAGCATCTTTTTGACCTGTTACCAAACCACCGATTTTCGGCAAGATGTGCATTGAATAGAAGTTATATAAAGGACCAAAAACCGGAATCGTCACTTGGCCGAATTCCAACACCATCACGGTGCCGCCCGGTTTTGTTACGCGCGCCATTTCTTGCAAAGCTTTAACTGGATCACCCACGTTGCGAATACCGAAAGAGATACTGCACACATCAAACGTGTTATCCGCGTACTGTAATTGCGTCACATCAGCTTGTTCAAAAGTAATATCTAAACCGCGCTCTTTAGCTTTGCCTGGAGCCGGGATCAACATTTCTGCACAGAAGTCAGTACCCACGACAGTACCTGAAGTGCCGACTTGTTTTTTAAACTCAATCGCCAAATCACCAGTTCCTGTTGCGCAGTCCAAAACTTTTTGGCCAGGTTTTACGCCACTGTATTTAACTAAAGTTTTTCTCCACAAGTGATGCACGCCCATGGAAAGGACATTGTTGCCCTTGTCATAGTTCGCCGCGACCTTAGAAAACATCGAACGAATAATTTCTGGATTCGGAGAATGCTTAGCTTGCATTGCTTACGCCTTTTTATTTGCAGAATGAAGAGGTCTATCAATCGCCGTCAAAATTTTCTCAAGCTTCGTCATCATCATTTGGAAGTCAGGCAATGTTAATGCCTGCATGCCATCAGATAAAGCCTCTGCTGGACGAGGATGAACTTCCACGATGATGCCGTCAGCACCCACAGCAGCAGCTGCGTAAGCCATATCTGGAACCAAGGCACGAATGCCCACCGCATGGGATGGGTCGACGATCACAGGTAACGAAGTATTTCGTTTCGCGAAAGCCACCGCATTTAAATCCAAAGTGTTGCGTGTCGAAGTTTCAAAAGTTCTGATACCGCGTTCACACAAGATCACATTTGGATTGCCACCCATAGTGACGTACTCGGCCGCTTTCACCCACTCAGTGATCAAAGCTGCAAAACCGCGTTTCAACAACACCGGTTTTTTCTGCATGCCCAGTTCTTTAAGCAATGCATAGTTGTGCATGTTACGAGAGCCCACTTGGAAGCACTCGACCACGTCATAGATTTCTTCAATTTGACGGGCGTCAGTTACTTCTGAAATCAAGCTCATGCCTGTCTCTTTGCACACTGCTTTGATTAAGTCAGAAGAGGAAGATCCCAAGCCTTGGAAGTCTTTTGAAGACGTGCGCATTTTCCAAATGCCACCACGAAGAAGGTGCGCGCCAGAAGCCTTCACACCTTTTGCTGTTTCAAGGAACTGATCGTAACTTTCAATCGAGCACGGGCCTGCGATCACGGTAAAGTTAGGACCGCCGATATCATATCCGCCGATATTGACGATTTGGGTTGAGGGAGTTGTTTGCATAGTTTGCATTTCCATAATACGACCTATTTGGTGGAACGGCAGAATAGCATAACGCTCTTAAGCATTACAAACTTTTTGGAGTCAGGCGCCCTCGTACGTCATAGGGAGCAATGGGTTCTTATTGAAGGCCCTTTCACGCCCGTGAGCGGCGCAAATCGTGATGAAATTACAGTCTTTTTCCCTGATTTCTACGATTTAAGCTCTTCGGTGCCTATGCAAGGTCGTAAAACCCATCGTCTTTCTGCCCAAGAGCTGCGCCAAAATTGTGAGGCTTATTTGGCTCAGGCCCCCTCTTCTGCTGCGGCCCCCTTAGGGAAAGCCCCCTGGGAAGAGCCCGCCAAAGAGCTTTTTGCCGAGTCCCTGAGGCTCATCCAAAAACGCATTACCGCGGATGAAATTCAAAAAGCTGTGCCAGTGGTTTTTGCTAAATCACAGCAAGCGGTCACTCCTCGCGAACGAGCACAGATGCTTGTGCAGTTGCTCAACGCTCCCGCAAATTTGTATGTGTATGGTTTCTGGGATCGCGACCGCGGCGTTTTAGGGGCGACACCCGAAGTGCTATTTGAATATCGTCAAGGTGTTGTGCAGACAATGGCCTTAGCGGGTACTTGTCCGAAAAGCGAAGCAGCATCGCGCGAATCTTTACTGAGTGACGCCAAAGAAATGCAAGAGCATCAACTGGTTGTTGAGGACTTGAAAGAGATTTTTAAAAATACCGGGACGATAAAAACTCAAGGGCCCTACGTGATGGAGCTGCCAAGCCTTTATCACTTGCGTACCGATCTTGAGATTGATTGTAAGACGGCGCCTGAGTTCTTAACGTTGTTAAAAACTCTGCATCCGACGCCCGCATTGGGTGTAGCGCCGCGAAAAGCAGGCTATCAGTGGATGACGCAGCTGCCAGGACAGCAGGGGCGTGGTGGCTTTGGCGGTCCTTTTGCTTTTTTTGGTCCTGAGGAGGCTCTGTGCCTTGTCGCTATAAGAAATTTGCAGTGGAATGGTAACTTGTCGATGATTGGATCAGGCTGTGGAATCGTGGCCGCGAGTGAACTCGAAAGAGAATGGCGCGAACTGTTTCAAAAACGCCTGTCGGTAAGAAAGATTTTGGGGCTGGAATTATGACAAATATGGAGTTGGCGGGAAAAGTAATTCAAGAGCTGGTGAATACCGGCGTGCGTGAATTCGTTCTTTGTGCTGGAGCCCGCAACAGTCCTTTGGTGCACATCTTAGACGACAATAAAAATCTTAAAGTTTATTCTTTTTTTGAAGAGCGCTCTGCTGCGTTCTTTGCTTTAGGTCGTATCGCAAGCACACGTCGCCCAGTGGCGATCATCACGACATCAGGGACAGCAGTTGCCGAGCTTTTACCAGCAGCTGTCGAGGGCACTTATTCATCCTTGCCATTGATCATGGTCACTGCCGATCGTCCGAAACACTATCGCGGCACCGGCGCGCCGCAAGCGATTGAACAGGTCGGAATCTTTTCTTACTACAACGAAGTGGCTTTAGACATCGATGCAGAAAACTCTCACGTGTCGTTTAAGTCCTTGTCGTGGAAAAAGCCCATCCACGTGAATATCTGTTTTGAGGAACCTTTAATCGACGGGCCAATCCCGCAAATTACCTCAGGTGATTCAGAAAGAACCAAGTTGCCCGGGCAGTTGCCGCGCGGAACTTTGAAAGAAATGGAAGACTTTCTAAATTCGCACAAACCATTGGTGATGGTCGGTATCTTGCCAGAAAAAGCCTATGGCACTGTGCTTGAGTTCTTAAAACAGTACAAAGCACCCGTGTACTGCGAAGGTATTTCCAGCCTGCGTGGTCATCCTGATATCAAAGACATTGAAATTCGTTCGGGTGAACACATGGTTCACAGAGTTCTTAAGTCGAAACTGTGTGATTCAATTTTGCGCATTGGCGGAGTGCCGACAGCGCGTGTGTGGCGCGATCTTGAAGACAAGTACAAAGATATTCCGGTGTTTTCAGTCAGCTTTAATCACTTCACCGGTTTAAGTCGTCCGGTACAGCACGTAAACTCTTTGGATCTTTTAAGCCAAGTTGAGTTTTCAAATCCGCTCAGTGAAAACATAAAACTCAATATCGAAGACGACAGTCGTGCCGAAACTATGCGCCAACTTTTGGCGAAATACCCGCAGTCAGAACAAGGCATGATCTATGCTCTTTCCAAAAAAATGAAGGGTGGATCTATTTATCTTGGCAACTCACTGCCAATTCGTGAATGGGATTCCTGCTCTTCCCACGATGCCATGCCTTTGCGTGTGGCGGCTAATCGCGGCGCTAACGGTATTGACGGCCAAATCTCAACGTTCTTGGGTTGGGCGCATACTGAGGCTGAAAACTGGTGTTTGATTGGTGACTTGACGGCGATGTACGATTTGTCTTCGTTGTGGGCGACAAGCCAGATCGATGCCAAAAAATTGCGTATTGTTGTGATCAATAACGGCGGAGGACAAATTTTCTCACGCATGTTTAAGAAAGATATTTTCTTAAATCGTCATCAGATTTCATTCGAAGGCTGGGCGGCGATGTGGAAGTGGGCTTATCAAAAATGGGAACAGATTCCAGCGATCCCCGAAATGCAGGATCACCAAATTATTGAACTTTGTCCGAACGAAGAGCAAACTCAAGCCTTCTGGAAGGAATACGAACTCTTGTGGAGAGAATAAACGTTTTTTTCTTACACGGCTTCCTTGGTCGCCCCGCAGATTGGGCGATGGTGAAGGCATTTTTGCCTCAGCGTGAAGACGTGCGCGTTTTTACTCCCGATTATTTTAAAGAGCTTACTTTAAGTCCGCAAAATTCCTTTGCCAATTGGGCTGACAACTTCACTCAGTGGGTTGAACAATACGGCTGCGGCAATGATCGCAACATTCTTGTGGGCTATTCTTTGGGTGGCCGTTTGGCGTTGCACGCTTTAGAAAAAAAGCCAGATCTGTGGAACCGCGCCGTTTTAATTTCTACTAATCCGGGCTTTGATGATAGCTATGATTCCTTCAATCCCGATTCCGATGAACGTCGCCAAAGATGGCTAAGTGATTCCTATTGGGCTGAAGAGTTTTTGAAAGCACCTTGGGACATTGTTTTACGCGATTGGAATTCCCAACCCGTTTTTGGTGGCGGCAGCAATGAACCCGTGCGCTTAGAAAAAGATTATTCCCGTGAATTGTTAAGCTTGGCTTTGACTCATTGGTCTTTAGCGCAACAAAAGAACATGCGTTCGACGATCAAAAAATATATGCACAAGCTGTTATGGGTGGTCGGGGAGCGAGACGAAAAGTTTCTTGAATCATCCCGCCGTCTACACACCGAAGTTAGCGGTCTGATGTTAGAGACCGTTCCAGATTCATCGCATCGGGTATTGTTTGATAGCCCTAAAGAATTGGGGCGTAAGATCGCCCAATTAATTCGTTAATTTCTTAATGCCGTCATTAATCCACGTGCGATATTTTTTTACGCTGATGTATATTGATTTTTCTGCGCAAATATCCCGGGTATCCTGGGAAACGCCTCCACTGCTGGCTTCATCAGGTGAAGTCCATGACATCGCAGACACAATTCCTACGACATAATCTTGACCGTTCCAGCGCATGAGTCCAGGGCCGCCAGAGTCGCCATTGCAGATGCCACGATGAGTGGTTTGATCCACATAGAACTGATTTTCGTTTTCGCTAAGACTGTTGATGATTAAGTCGACGTGACGAAGATGACCTGAGCCTTGGTTGTCCGTGGGACTGGCTTTGCTTCCCGAGGTTCTGCCATATCCTACGGCCGTAAAGCCCTGATTGGGACGAACGATAAAGTCAGGTTCTGGCAGCAATAAAGTTTTATAACCCGCTGGCGCCTCGCCTTTAATTCGTAGCAAAGCCAAATCGTTGCGATCGCGCAAGTTGCCTTTGCTAAAACCCTCGTGCAGCAACACTTTCGCTACCGGACGCATGATATAGTCACCGGCCATAGGTTTTAAGCCGAAAGCCAATGTCAGGCTTTCTGCCTTAGAACCTAAGCAGTGGGCAGCTGTAATCACGATGTCTTTGCGTATCAAGGCGCCGGTACAATATTTCTGAGTGGCATTGTCGAAAATCATCACGACGTATTTTGAAGCGATATGATCTTTGGTCGTATCTTTGCCGCCAACGATCGCCGCGGCTGAAATGTCTTCAGAAGTCGGAGCAGAAAAATTCCCACCACAAGCTGTTAAAAGCAAAGTCAGAAATGCGGCGACGTACAAGTGCGTTTGCATAGTTCCCCAAAAAACAAAAAAGACGAAGCCTTCAATAACAAAAGGGCCGCCTTTTATCCAGCGGCCCTTCGTCATTTGAAAAACTTTTTAAGAATGAAAGAGGAAGCTATTGTTGCTTCGTGCTTTCTGGGCTGCCTAAGGCTGTCGTCAGCTTGTTAGCAACACGGTTCAACCAGCTCTTATAGTACAAAGCGTTTGTGTAAACAGCTTGCTTTGAGCAGTCATTGGCTTCGTCATTTAAGCCACGGCTTGTAACACCCCAAAGGTAGTATTTGCCGCCAGCTTCGATGTAAGCAGGGCCGCCAGAGTCACCGTGACAAGCGCCGGTCCCTTGAGATTGATCAAGGCTGACTTCTGAAGCACTGAACTTATGATCAGCGATTTTAATTTTTGTTGTTCTAAGTTTTCCTGCGCCGATTTTTTTTGCTCCGTCAGTCAGACCGTAACCCGCAACCACAACAGTGGCGCCCGGTTTGATCAGCTTTTGGCTGGCTGCAGGCAAGAATGAAGAAGGTTTGTATTTACCTGGAACGGCACCAGTAAAGTGTAAAAGAGCAATGTCACCAGTGTTCTTGTCTTCCATTTGACGAGTTTCCCAGTACTGAGAAACTTCCGCTTTGTCGACCACGCGGTATTCTGATTTTTCGTTAGGTTGAATGTCGAAGAAAACCACCATCGCTTCAGGGAATGGTCCCACGCAATGAGCAGCCGTTAGAACTAAATTGCTTGGCAACAAAGAGCCTGTGCAAAGTTGGCCTGAATAAGCATCGTAAACTGCGACAATGCTTTCTGCTAATTTATCTTCGGCTTTAACATCTGTGCCGTTGATAATGCCTGTTTGTGATTGTGTAACTTCCCCAAGATTTTGAGCGTCATTGTTGGCTTGTGGTGTACATGCCAACAGTGCCCAACTTGAAACGACTCCTGCAACTAAAAGTACGTTCAGCTTCACTTTAATCCCCCC
>CAMLMF010000084.1 GCA_946480995.1 uncultured Bdellovibrio sp.
GCAAGGCGGAATGGCTCAGTTGATGAAACAAGCCAACCAAATGCAAAT
This sequence comes from uncultured Bdellovibrio sp., assembly GCA_946480995.1. The sequence continues at coordinate 49 of CAMLMF010000084.1, forward strand.
GAAAATGAAAAAAGCCCAAGAAGAACTTGCGACGAAAGAATACGAAGCAACTTCTGGTGGTGGCGCAGTAAAAGTTAAAGTCAATGGCGATCACAAAATGGTCTCTTTGACTATCGATCCTGAAGTTCTAAAAGCGGGCGACGTTGAAATGCTTCAAGACATGGTTTTGACTGCAACAAACGAAGCTATGAAAACTGCCAAAGATGTCTCTGCTAAAGAGATGGAAAAAATCACTGGCGGCCTTAACATCCCAGGATTTTAATCGGCCGGAAGGCCACAGTGCTGAAGCGCCTTCGGGCGCGTAAGCTGGAGTAGCGTTTGTTACACATTTCTGCTTTAGAAAAATTAACCCATGAGCTGAGCCGTCTTCCCGGAATCGGACCGAAGACTGCGCAGCGCTTGGCGTATTACATTCTAAGATCGCACAACGAATTCCCCGCAAATCTAAGCGAGGCTTTGTTGCGCGTGAAAGCAGAAGTTCACGAATGCCCTCGTTGCTTTAACTACACCGATGCAGATCTGTGCCGTTATTGCGAAGATCCGCACCGTTCTGACGATTCTTTGTGTATCGTGGAAGAACCTGCAGACATTATGCGTATTGAATCCTCTGGTGCCTTCCGCGGTCGTTACCATGTTTTACATGGAGCGATTTCACCTTTAGAAGGAATCGGCCCTAAGGAATTAAAGATCCAAGAGCTTTTGAACCGTGTAAATGACGGAATCGAAGGCAATGGTCCGGTTATTAAAGAAATCATCCTCGCGTTGGACGCCGATCTTGAGGGTGATACGACGATTTTGTACCTTGCTAAGCAACTTCAAGGGAAAGATTTGAAACTTTCTCGCATCGCCCATGGAGTTCCTATTGGCAGCGACATCGATTTCATAGATGATAGAACTATGGGACGTGCCCTGCAAAATAGAGTGGAGCTGTAATGTCATTTATTAACTACAACGCCAAAGAAATTCACTGCAAAGTCGTGTATTACGGTCCTTCATTGGGCGGTAAGACAACGAACATTCAGTGGGTTTACCAAAAAACAGCAGAGGATCAAAAATCCAAGCTTGTGGCATTGAACACAGACATTGAGCGCACCCTGTTCTTTGACTTCTTACCTTTAAACGTCGGCGACATCCGCGGCTTTAAAACGCGCTTTCATCTTTATACGGTTCCTGGCCAAGTGGTTTACGATGCTTCTCGCAAATTGATCTTAAAGGGTCTTGATGGCGTGATTTTCGTGGCTGATTCGCAAATTGAACGTATGGATGAAAACCTGGAAGCACTTCGCAATTTAGAGCGTAACTTGGAACAACAAGGTTACGACATCCGCGAAATCCCATTGATCATGCAGTACAACAAACGCGATCTTCCTAATGTGGCTTCTTTAGCTGAACTAAGAAGCGCTTTAAACCCGTACAATGCGCCAGAGATTGAAAGCTGTGCTTCTGAAGGCAAAGGCGTGTTTGAATCGCTTAAAACTGTCTCTAAGTCCATTATTCATGTTCTTAAAGGAGGAACGACTCTTTAGTCGTTCTCCGACCGAGTTAGACTCCCCCAAAGATCTTTGACCTTCCCGGTAGCTATGTTATACGAGCCCTGTCTTTATTTCGTTAGGGTATACTAAGCCCCGAGGTATCTATGGGTTATGATGTTGCGGCTGATATTCAGCGTCTGAAAAAAGAGAAAAATGCTGTGATCTTGGCTCACTATTATGAAGATGGTGATATTCAAGATGTTGCTGACTATGTCGGCGATAGCTTTTATTTGGCAAAGATGGGGCAACAGGTTCAGCAGCAAGTTATCTTGTTAGCTGGCGTTGTGTTCATGGCTGAATCTGTGAAGATTTTAAATCCTACGAAGACTGTTTTGGTGCCGGACCTTGAGGCGAGCTGTTCGTTGGTGAAAGGTGCGCCTTACGATCAGTACTTGGCTTGGCGTCGCAAACATCCAGACGGAGTCGCTGTCACTTACATTAATTCCAGCGCTGAAGTGAAATCGATTTCTGATGTGATCATTACTTCTTCAAACGCGCAGCAAATTGTTGAATCGATCCCTAAAGATCGCAAAATTCTTTTTGGACCGGATCAACACTTGGGTCGCTGGTTGTCGAAAAAATTAGGCCGCGAGTTTGAATTGTGGCCTGGTGCTTGCGAAGTGCATGTTCTGTTCAACGCGAAAAGATTGCATGAGCTGATCTTGCAACATCCAGACGCGGTAGTGATCGCACATCCAGAGTGTGATGAATCCGTCTTGGCCCATGCGCAAGTGATCGGATCGACATCGCGCTTGCTCGAAGAAGTGCAAAAGAATCCTGCGAAAAAGTTTATCGTCGCGACAGAAACTGGGATCTTTCATCAGATGCAAAAGTTGCGTCCTGATGTCGAACTGATCCAAGCGCCGGTGTTGGATTCAGGATGCCTCTGCAACAACTGCCCTTACATGAAAATGAACTCGATGGATAAGATCAAACACGCGCTGGAGACTTTAACTCCACAAGTGGGATTGTCTGAAGACTTGCGCCTGAAAGCCAAAGTTTCTTTAGATCGCATGATGGATATCACAAGTGGCAAGCCTGTTACTTGGCCTGCAGAGTTCTCTGTCTAAGCTTAGGCACGACGGTGGTCGAGGTCTCTCGGCCACTTCATAAAATACTGAAGCCCTTTTTACGCTATTTATGTCTCAGTCTGAGATGTTTGCATTTTTCACTTGGTAAATTTTTAAGTTCCCACTTTTTCCCTTAACTTTGGTCCAGTCCTTCCGAAGAGTTTAATGTCAGATGTTGATGTAACTGTTTCGAAGGTAGGTAAAGATGGGAAGCGTAAAAAATCGAAGAGTGGCTCCACGGAAAGAGGTCTCTCCCATTCATGTGTCATATTTAACTTCACTGGATGACTTCGCAAAAATTGCGAAGAACTGTGAAATTATCGAGGCTTCTTCTTCCGGACTATTATTGCTAGTAAAACGGGAAGACCTGATTCCTAGCGCACTTCGCAAGAACTTAACTTTGGATGCCCTTATCGGGGATCGCATCTTTATGCATCTTGAAGAAATGAACTTAGAAATTTCTGGTGTGATTACACGCACACAGCTGGTCGGTAAAAAAGGGTTCCACATCGCTGTCGATTACAGCGAGGATGCTCCTGAATACTGGCGAGAATGTTTAATGGATCTGCTGCCTCAACCTGGCGAGCTTGATTAAGACTTCCAAAGCGCACCCTCAACGGTGCGCTTTTTTTATATGTAAGTTCGTTGTCCTCGCGGGATGTGCCCCATATCCGCAAAACCTAACAAAGTCGTATAACCTTTGTTGTCCACACGAATCGTCGTGATTGAACACTGCTCTAGGTCCATCTTCACCCACTTCTTGGGATCAATTCCTAAAGCCTTACAGACCCAATAACGAATAACATTACCGTGGGCCACGACGACGACCGAAGACTTCGATTTTTTAGGGGCTTTAAATAAAAATTCATAGGCCTTTTCCGCCTTTATTTTGTTCGCCTTCATCACCACGTGGTGCGCTTTTGTAAGCTTCGTAACTTTTTCTAGACCAGGCAGAATTCCTTCGCGCAAGAAGTCCTTTTGGATCGCCTTCATGCCACATTCGCTTTCAATATAGGTCGCCGTTTCAATAGCCCGCGGCATCGTGCTGGCAAAGAGCTTATCTGGATTTATTTCCTTAATAACTTTTGCGGCTAGCTTAGCTTGAGCTCGACCCTTTTCAGTCAATTTTTCGGTTGGTTCTGATGTGTACTGACCATGGCGAACGAAGACGATTGTTTTGTAAATTTTTGGATCTAATGTCGGCATAAATTTATCTGAACACGTCCTGTTTTCACGGGCAAGCGTGCTCTTATGTTTCATTAGAATTCTGTTTTTGTAAACCGCTTAAGACCAAAGTACATCATTTTCAAATTCACTCCTCTTGCGTCGAATTCTCATATTAAATCTAAGGTGTCCAATAACACTTAAGGAGTTTTCATGAAATTTACGGCAGCTAAATTTGCGCTTGCTTGTCTTATGATCGCAGGTCTTTCAGGATGTAAAACGTCAACAGAAGGTAACAACCTAGTTGATAAAATTCGTATCAATAACAACAAACTTACTTTCGAATACGTGACAACTTTTTCTGAAAACGTTGAGGCAAGTATCGAAGGTGACATTCCAGTTGGCAAATACGGCAATATCTCGTTCTTTAACGATGCCACAGGTCGCTTAAATATCGGTTTAGGTTTTACTTATGAGATCTTTGCAGACACTGGCTTGCAAGAAGTGACAACTTTACCAAATGGTGCAAGATTCCCTGCCATCGTCACAGGCCCTATGTTGCAAATGCCTATCAGTAATTCTGGCAAAGGCAACATGTACATCCTTTTGGATAAATCAGGTTCATTTGGTGAAGGTGTTAAGTTAGCAGGTCTTGCTTGGGAACTTTCAAGTGTACAAAACAACTTCCCAGAAATTTCAATCACACAAAGCTTCTATAACGACAAAAAACAGCGTGTGGCTTCATTCACTCTTTACGGCCCTCGCACTGTGAATGGCGCAACAATGCCAGGCGGCTTGTTCGTTGTCGGTGATATCAATTCTATCATCGGTTCAAAATCAAAAGTTTATCGTGGCGAAGCCAACATCCATGGTCCAGCAGCTAGCCAGTACAAATCTGAAATCGCTCAACGTGATTTGTTGAAAATTTCAGAAAGAGCTTTGGCTAACCACGGCATTAAATTGCACTTCCAATAAGAGACTTATTTTAAGTTAAATTAGAATGGGCACGGGTTGATCCCCTGCCCATTTTTTTTAGACAAGGTCCACAAACGGCGGCAAGCCCACTTCAGAGACAATCACCACGGAATAATGTGGCGGCAAGAACCAACTGATGGCTTCAGCGATACCTGCGTGCTCTTTCGTTGGTGGGTTCCCCAAAGATTCTAAAGAAAATGCTAAATCATAATGTTTACGATCCGCACTCATCACCAAAATGCGTGGACGATGAACGGCTTGATCCATAAAGAACTGTTTTAAAATATTGCGCACATACTGAGGCAAGTATTGAGGTGTTGGCGGGCCGGCATGAAGTTTTTGGCCCTTTTCCATTTCCACAGTGCCCGCTGGAGCTTCGTCAGCTGTTCTGTAAAACAAGCCGGTTTCTTTGAAGTGCCAAAGCATGCCGTAGGTAAAAACATAATCAGGATAGCTTTTCGTTGGATTGATCGCTAAGCCCACACCTTTTAAAGACAACCACTGCATAATCTTGTTCGCGGACTCTGTCGCATCAGGCGAAGTTTCTGCCAACAGATACGGCCACCCGTCAGGTCCTTTTTGAGGAGCATCATGCAAGAGCTTTAAATTGCTTTGCGTGATCGCCATAAAGAAATCAATTTCCCACTGATGGTCACGTTTTTCGTCGGGAATATTTATTAGTTCTTGAAGGCTCATAGGGCTCCCTGCAACAGAGGTAAAAGCAGTTTTTATGCCCGTTTTATAAGGAGGTCAAGGAAAGGGGACGCCGCACTATTCTAGCTTATTTCGGCTTCCTTCGCGGCGTACTTACCGACAGTTTGTTGCAGTTGCTGTACGACGTGATCCAAGGAACCCGCTTGAGAAAGGAGTTTTTCAGCAGACTCTGTTGATTCCGCGCTAGACGCTGCGTTTTCTTGGGTGCTTTGATCAAGAGCCGTCAGGGTCAAAGTCACCTGCTGAACACCTTTAGACTGTTCTGAGGTGGCATTGGCGATTTCTTCATTAAACACCACGATCTGATTTAGATTTTTAAGAATTTCGTTTAAGACGGCCTGACTGCGATCCACACCCGTGGAGCCGCGACGGGTTTTTTCGACGTTTTCTTGAATTAAACCAGAAATTTCCTTTGCCGACTGGGCACTTCGTTGCGCCAGTCCGCGCACGGCTTCGGCCACAACTGCAAAACCTTTTCCTTGCTCGCCGGCGCGCGCCGCTTCGACCGAGGCATTCAAGGCCAGTAAATTTGTTTGAAAGGCAATATCATCAATGACACTGACAATTTCTTCGATTTTTTTAGAGCTATTTTGAATTTCTGCCATCGCTGAAGTTAACAACTTCATTTCTTCTTCACCATGTTTTGCTGATTTTAAAGACGTTGCTGACAGTTCACTAGCTTCGCTGCTTTTCTTTACGTTCGTACTTAGAAGACCAGAAATTTCTTTCATCGAAGCTGTCGTTTGTACTAACGAAGCCGCCTGCTGATTCGCCGATGCCGAAAGCAAATTCGCGGACTGAGCAATTTGCCCAGCAACCGAGTTCACTTCCTTAGAGGTAAAATGCAGCGTATGGGAAATTTTCGAAAGTTCCGTGTCTAGCTTGGAAACCAACAACAACATCAATGACAGGCCTAGTAAAATACTTAAAGGGATCCCCAAAACGACAGAATAACGAGCAATACGCACGGCAAAGATTTGATCCGCCATAATTTTATCAGTGCGTTTTGTTTCTAGAGCCAATGCTGCTTCAACCAGATTACGAATCTTGTCGGTCAGATCTTTGCCTTTACTGACTTTAAAAATATCCGTGAATTCTGTAAAGTTGATCATGTTGCGAGCTAATTTTTTTCGCGCAATCATTTCTGCTGATGCCGTATCCATCCAATCACGTTTATGCGCAGTCATTAACTCAAGATTTTTTAATTGTTCTGCATCTGCACTTGTTGTTAAAAGCTCTTTGGTAACTCGTGCCGCTTCATCAAACTTTGCTTCGGATTGGTTAAAGGGTTCAAGATAACTGTCTTCGCCGCTTAACAAGTATCCACGGATACCCGTTTCCATATTGACGATTATCATTAACAAAGAAGAAAATGATCGACTGACTTCTTTTGAGTGCTCTAAAGAACTTTGATAAGTACTTTGCGAATTCTGGCTTACGTAAATAGCTAAACCGCAGACTCCTAAAAGGAAGCTCCAAACAGCACAACACACAATCAACTTTTGCTTAAAAGTAAGCCTTGTCATCGAATCCTAGTTCTCCTTCTTTAAGGACTTTACGTAATAGGCCAACGCCCATCGATCATTTTCAGAAAGACTGCTCCAACCCGGCATTGCTGTTCCTGGGGAACCATTAGTAATAGTTTTAAAAATTTCTTCTGGTTTATCGCCGAACTTATATTTCCCTGTCGTGAAATCACGAGGCTTTTTACCATCTTGAATCGCCACGGCCGCAGGTCCACGGCCATCCCCCTGGGGGCCATGACAGGCCGTGCAGTTTTGCATATAAATCGCAGCCCCCGCCTTGGCCATTTCCTTGGGCGAAGCAAGGTCTTTCGCGAGCGCAGATTGAAACAAAGGCAAAAAAACTAAAAAGAAAATTGCTTTCATTATTTTGTCACAGTCACTTTTAGCTTCATACCGGGATGAATCGCACACTCAACCTCCGTGCTTCCCTCTTCTTTAAATGTCACAGGACTGCTTGAACCCGGAGCTTGAGTTTTAAGTTCGAAGGAATTTTTCGGACTTAAGGAATAAACGTTATGAGTGATATCTTTTTCTTTGTTTTCAAAATGAATTGTGTCACCGACTTTGACAGTGACTTCCTTTTTGTCGAATTGCTTATCCTTTTGCACAATGGTGACATCAGCCGCAAAAGTCACGTTAGCGAAAAAAGCCGTAACTAAAATAAGAATTTTTTGATTCATCTTATCTCCTGAAATTTTGGTTATCTGGGTAAATTTGGATAGGTCACTGGCTTATCTTTGCTAGTCAAAGTCAGAAGAAATGCTTCCAACTGACTTTTTTCTTGCTCGGTCAAAGCCAAGGGTTTGATTTGTTCAGAGTGGCCTTCACGCTGAATATCGCCACCGCGGTTGTAAAACTCAATGACGTCTCTTAAGGTTTTTTCGGAACCGTCATGCATATAAGGTCCCCGTTGCGAAATATTGCGCAAGCCTGGTGTCTTAAATGCGTACTGTTGTGACTTTAATTTAAGGAATTTTCCGCGGCCAATGTCTTCACTTTTAAGGCCGATGGCATGAAAGCTATCATCCGTGAATCTCCAGCCGCTGTGGCACAGATTGCAATTTGCTTTTGTGTTGTACAAAACGAATCCGGCTTTTGCTTCATCGGAAATAGCCTTTTCATTGCCGGCAAGCCATTTATCAAATGGCGCCTGACCAGAGACAATGCCTCTTTCATACAGGCCAATTGCTTTGCCGATAAGCTCATTGGTAATTTCCTGACCCGGATATGCTTTCGCGAACATCTCTTGATAGCCTTTGATTTCTTTGATCTTAGGAGCCAAGGCCCCCATATCCATATTCATTTCAGCATCGCTGCCGATCGGCCCTAGAGCCTGGCCTTCAAGCGTACTTAAGCGACCGTCCCACATCATTTTGTCGGTCCATGCTAAATTCAAAACTGTTGGCGTGCGGCGGCCCAATTCTTTGTGACCATGACCCATCCCCTTTGCAAGTCCATCACCCCATGCAAAAGAAGGATTGTGGCAAGTAGCGCAGGAAATCGAATTGGAAGCAGACAAACGAGGATCAAAGAAAAGACTTTTGCCTAGAATTTCCCTTTCCGTTGTGTACTGGTTATCAGCGGCGTACGGAATACTTTTAGGGCGAGCATATTGATTCTTGAAAGCCTGAATAGAGTCTTGTTTCGCACTTGCGACATTGGAAGTCGCAAAAAACATGCTCGTAAAAATACTTAGAAAAACGTGTAACAGCATACGAAAACTCCCCATCTTCATCTGCAAGGTAATTGTA
>CAMLMF010000085.1 GCA_946480995.1 uncultured Bdellovibrio sp.
GCCACTCTTTAGGCGTGAACGGTTTTGTGCTAACCAACACCACCTTATCGCGTCCACCGGGCTGTCACTTCCCGGCGGAAGGGGGACTTTCCGGAGCACCCTTAAAGCATTTATCGCAGCGCGCACTTGAAGTTGCTGTACAAAGCTTAGGCAAAAAGCGCGAAGGACTGCTTTTAGTCAGCGCTGGCGGAGTCATGTCACCAGAAGATGCCTTTCAAAGATTGCAAATGGGCGCAGATCTTGTTCAAATTTACTCTGCTCTGATTTTTCATGGACCTCAGTTTTTCCATGATGCGGCAAGAAGGTACAATGACGGAAACAGCTGACGCAGCATCAAAGGCTAAAAAATCCAGAATCCGCAAGGGTCATTGGATACCTGTGGTCGCGGGCTTTTTGCGCAAAGACGGCAAGATTCTTGTCGGTCAACGTCCTGAAAACAATTCGTTGCCAGGTCAATGGGAATTTCCCGGTGGCAAAATCGAATTAGGCGAAACTCCGGAAGAAGCTTTAGCTCGCGAACTGGATGAAGAGTTAGGCATTCAGGCCGAAGTAGGCGAACTGAAATTAGCCTGCACTCATTCTTATGGTGATGTCGGCATTCTGATTTTATTTTATGAAATTCTTTATTGGAAAGGTGAACCCCGCGCCAAGCATCACATGATGTTGGAATGGATTCACCCGGAAGAGCTGAAACACAGAAATATTCCTGAAGCCAATCGCAAAATCTTAAATCGCATCTATAAAGCCTTGGGACTTGAATGGCCAAAATAATTCTGGTCAGTACAAAATTGAACGCCACTTCTTGGCAGCTGGCCAAAGCACTGAAATCCCAGCAACATGAAGTCGTTCTGCTGACCAGTTATGGTGAGGTTCCCGCAGAAGATACCAACGGCATCGAGCTGATGAGTTATTTTAAAACGTGGAGTCTTCTAGAAGGCTTGCGTATTATTCCCGGCCTTTTTGGTTTGCAGCCGCAGATTCTGCACGTCTTGCTTGAAGAAGATAAAATGAATTTAGCCCAGATGGTGCTTTCAACTTTTGCGAAATCCCATCCGACCTGCGTGCTAACGACCTCCCTTTTGGATATTCGCAGAGGCCTCACTCGCAGAAATCCCGTGCGCTATTTGATCGAGGAAAGTGACATCATCACCTGCCCAACCGTAGAAGCTTTGGGACAATTGCGTGGCTTGGATGTGCGATCAATGCGCCAAGGTCGCGGCATTTTACCACCGGTTTTGGGGTTGAAATCTGAGTCCACAGACACTGAGGTCGCAGACAGCAACGAAGAGTTGTTACAACATTTGGCCGAAACACCGTATGTGGTCGTGCCTTTTCAAGAACCCCATTTTGATCCCGAAGACAGCGCCTTTATTCGCATTCGTGCGATCGCGCAAAAATACAAAGTCGTCTTGTGGGGTTCTTATTCGCACTGGTCCCTCCGTGACCGCAAAAAATTTGCGGCCTGGATGAAGGCTTTTCAATGCGAACAGCATTGGACCGTCACGGGAAATATTTCAGTCATGCTAGGGCAAAAAATCCTAGAAAAAAGTACGGCTTTTTTCTTGGCGGGGCAGAATTTTAATCCTGTCGAGATCACTGAATACTATATGAAGGCTATTCACAGCCACTGCGTTTTGGTACTGGACTCAAAACAATCCAGCGTCCATTCCGACTTGTGGAAAAATGCCGTCAATTGCTGGATCCTTGATTACGAACAACTGCAAAAAGACCTGGTCAAACTTCTAGCTAAACCGAATTTGAACCTGCCAGAAAGTATTTCTGCACAACTTTCCCAGGACCGCCATTTAATCGATTCCTCTTTGAACGAACTCAATCGTCTGTACAACAAGGCTTTAAATCATTTAAGATAAAGCTGTGTTAAAGAAAAACCGCCTGCCACAAACTTTAAATATTTGTCTGACATCGCATCGCTTTCCGATTTTAAGTCGTGCGACGGACCATGGTTTTTTATGGCCTATCGCCCGCGGCTTAGCCAAAGAAGGACATAAGGTCACCGTACTGGCAGCTTCCTCACCATTAAAAAAACCCGAAGTGGTGCGCGATGGAGTTCGCGTTTTCTTTTTACACGAAGGTGCCAAAAATCTTTCGCATTTAAGTTTTCAAATAGCCGTGCGCCAACGCTTCATGCAACTGCACAAAGAAGAACCGTTTCATATTGTTCACAGCATTGATAAATCCGGCTATCGCATTGGTTCGCGCAAAAAAGATTTAAAAGTCGCCGTCGCTTACGACGTCGAAGCCACACAGATGTCGCAGCTATTTGCGATTCAAGCGATGAAACAAGAAACCTTGGGCAGTATGCTCAGCACAGGGATTGCGACAGCTTATAAGTTTTTAACGACTTATTACGGTGGGGATCGCCAGCTGCTTTCAACTGCGGATGGTCTTTTTGTCACAAATCCGCAGCAAAGAATTATTCTTGAGCGCTATTATCTTTATCCGGACTATCACACCTATACTGTTCCCTATGGCATTGAGCTGGGTGACTTAACGCCTAAAGAAAAGTCACTTGAGCTGCGCAAAAAATTAGGCATTCCCGAAAATGCCCACGTCGCTTCGACAATCACTGACATGACGGATGTGCAGGAGATTTTACCGCTACTGCGCGCCTTTGAAAAAGTAGCGATCAAAAAACCGAACAGTTACTTGATCGTGGTCGGTAACGGACCAAAATTTAAAGACATTGAATATCATGTTCTGAACCTGGCTTTAGGCAACCGCGTGATTATGACCGGCGCTATCCCGGCTGGTGAAATCGATGATTATATCGTTTTAGGCGATGTCTTCGTAAATATGGGTTCACGCTCCACCGGCTTTGAGCCTTCGACTTTAGAGGCGATGGCGCAAAAGAAGGTGGTTTTGGGTTCAGAAGTTTCGCCGATTGCCAACATTATCGAAGACGGCCGCGATGGGTTCTTATTAAGACCTGCCGACGTGGAATCGATGAGCAATCTTTTGGTCGAAATCTTTTCGGGCACGATGCCTGCGGACGAAATCGGCGAAAGAGCCCGCCAAAAGGTCGTTGACCTGTTCGATACGCCCAAAATGGTCCAGGCAACCCTTGATGCCTACCGTAAAATCCTCCTGAATACCGGAATGTATAAGAAGCAATGAGTTAAATCATTGAAAAGAGATAGTCAGGTCTTTTTTGATCTGTATAATCGAGAGTGTTATCAATACTTTAAGCTTATGTGCTTACTGAAGGACTGGCGAAGATGACAAAAGCGGATTTGATTAATTTGATCTCTGAAAAAGCGGGCATCACTCGCGTAAAAGCTGAAACAGTGGTGAACACTATTTTCGATTCTATGGTGGAAGCGTTGATGCGCGACGACCGTATCGAAATCCGTGGTTTTGGTTCCTTCGTAAACCGTCAATACGGTGCTTACAAAGGCCGCAATCCGCGCACAGGTGAAATCATCAATGTGGATGAAAAGAAATTACCATTCTTTAAAGTCGGAAAAGAACTTAAAGAAGACATCAACAGCGGTCCGAAAAAGTAATTTTTCGCTCTTAAAATCTGAAAAAAACAAAACCCACAATTCATCATTGTGGGTTTTTTATTTTGGTTCTTAAACGAACAAAGCGCCGCTTATTTTTTACCGATGCAAGCCGTAGCAATTACTGAAAACTCATCGACGTTTTTGCGGAATGTTGTAATGCACTCATAAAAAGACGCTGTGTAGTTGCCTTTAACTGAAGTCTCAACCGCGAGGTCAGCACCTTCAATCGTCGTGAATTTATAACCACTGATAGTCACGAAATCTTCTTCAACGCCCAGGTTTTGCAAAACGCTTTCGTTAGTCATGGACCAGATTTCTTTCATTTGACCGGCAAATGAAGGAGCAGAGAAAAGGACGATAGCTGTCATCAAAAGATTTTTCATAGGAACTCCGTTTTTTGAAGTCTCTGTTGTAAGGGAAGACGCCCCAGAATCAAAGTTAAGATGCGATTTTTTGTGAATTTTACCAGGGAAACAGGCGTAAATCCGAAATCCGAGAGATCCCCGTAAGTGCCATAAAAAGGCGCTCAACCCCCAGGGCAATACCTCCAGAAGGCGGCATCCCCGCATCTAAGCATTGGAAGAACTCTTCATCCAGGCGCACGGGTTCTTTTTTAAGCTCCCGTTTTTTGTCCAGATCCTCTTGGGAGCGCAAGCGCTGAACCGCCGGATCATTCAGTTCGTGGAAGGCATTGGCCAACTCATATCCCTGCCAATAAACCTCGAAACGGTCCCCCCAACCGTCCTCTGTTAAGCGCGCCAAAGCGGCCTGATACGGAGGATACTTTTCGACAAAAATCATCTCGTCTGGATTTAACTGGCTTTCGATTTTTTCCATAAAAATCAGGAAGAAAAAGTCATCAATGCTTTCCGCACTGTGCACATCGACGTTCAGCTTTTCTGCCAAGGCTTTTAACTCGGCCTTCGTGGTCTGTGGAGTCAAAGAAAAGTCGCAATGGATTTTAAAAAGCTCTGCCACACTATAAGATTTTACGATCTTAGGCGCAGAAACCTGCAAATGCTGCGCTAAATTTTGCACCAAATTAACGACATCTTTTTTGATCGAACTTAAGTTGTCATAGGCGCGATACCATTCAAGCATCGTAAATTCGGGCTGATGTCGTTCGGTGATTTCGCCATTGCGATAACACGGGGCTATTTCAAAAATTTTATCCGCGCCTAAGGCTAAAGCTTTTTTTAAGTGCAGCTCGGGACTGGTCGGCAGATAGAGCTTTTCAAGACGCGAACCGACTTTTAATTCGGTCGCAAAAACATCCAAGCTGGGCTCCGTCCCCGGGCACGGCACCAAAGAGGGAGTCTTAATTTCTAAAAAATCATGGCTTAAGAAAAAATCGCGCAGGCCTTGCACAAAGTGATTCCACTTCGTCAAAACTTCGGGCGCCAAGGTTCTGCGTGGCAAAGGAGCTTTTTGCGGAGCTAAAAGTAAGATTTCCTCAGGAGATACGACGGCCACCACATCACCTTCCAGCAGAAATTCTGAATAAGGTGGCGCTTTTGCAAAGTGAACTTTATGGTTTTTTTGATCGCGTTGAAGCGTTAATTTTAAAGCCCCAGAATCATGTTCAATGGCAAAAATTCTGCCAGCCACCTGAGTTTTTTCAGGCATGGCAGGATAGGCTTTCCAAATGTGCGTTAAATAGTCATTTCTGTTCAAAGCCCTGCCACTTTAGCGGCAAAGGCCCTCAGAGCGCAAGTCTTCTAACTGGGCAAGAATAGACTCCATGTCATTCGCACCTGCCAAAATGTCTTCGTTCACCACGATCCGGTGTTTAACCCAAGCGCCGTTGAAGATGCCTTCACTCGCCATAGAACACGGGGATACGCTCGAAGACGCTGCCTGAGCGGCTCCTACGTGAGTTAGAGTTGCGAAGATCGCAGTTGCTAAAAGTGCTGAAAATACTCTCATAGGGCCTCCTTTTTTCGGCCTTTGGGTCCTTATGACACCAGCCGTTTGTTGCAATTCTTATAAAGCAAAGGCCTTGCCAAGATTTTTTAGGAATTTTTGTCACTGGTAAGGGTGAATACGGGTTGTCTTTTCCGGTGGCTTCCTTTAATTCACCTATTGGAAAAACTCGAAAAAAAGGACCTGCGATGTTGGATCTGCACCGTTCCCTGAAAACCATGAAAAACGATGTCGACTGGGTGAGTCTTCGTTTGGTCACGGAAAAAACCACGATGCGTTCAATTCGTGATGAAAAACCTGATCGCAACCATATCTCTTTCGATCATGGCGTTATGATCGAGGTTTTAGTCAATGGCCACTTCGGCTATGCCGGCACCAGCGATCTAAGTGACGGCGGCATTCAGCGCGCTTTTGCCAAAGCGGTTCTAGTTGCAAAAGCAGCCTCGAATCATAAAGTTTATGATTTTTCAGCGGCGCAACGTCCCCTTGCGCAAGGCCGCTATTCTTCGCCGGTGCAAAAACCGTTGGACTCTATTTCAGCCAAAGAAATTTCTGACATCTTTATCGATGCAACGAAAGCCATGAAAGTGTCTGACAAAATCGTCAGCCGTTCGGCAACAACGATGATCGTGGAAACCGACTTCCACGTGGTTAGTTCCTCTGGATCCGAAGTGCAGCAAAACTTTTCCATCGTCAGCACAGATTACTCTGCGACGGCGGCAGAAGGGGCAGAAACACAAACCCGCACGGACAGTGGGGGTTTAGCTCGTTGTCATCAAGTGGGGGCTGAGATCTTTGATCGCGCGTCTATTTTACAGCGTTCAAAAAAATTAGCAGAAGAAGCCTTAGAACTTTTAGCCGCTGAAAACTGCCCGAACATGGCAACAGATTTAATTTTGGCGCCAGACCAAATGACTTTGCAAGTGCATGAGTCCATTGGCCATCCGTTGGAGTACGATCGCATTTTAGGGGACGAAAGAAATTACGCCGGCTGGAGCTTTGTAAAACCTGAAGACTTCGGACGCTTGCAATATGGTTCAAAACTGATGAATGTGACTTTCGATCCGACTATTCCTGATGCTTTGGCGTCTTATGCTTTTGACGATGCAGGAAATCCAGCAACCAAAGAATTCTTAATCAAAGACGGCGTCTTATTGCGCGGTCTGGGTGGTTTGGAATCACAATCGCGCTTAAACCTTCCAGGTGTCGCGAACACCCGTTCGTCTTCGTGGAACCGAGCGCCGATTGATCGTATGGCGAATATCAATCTGGAAGCCGGCACTATTTCTTTAGAAGATATGATCGCGTCGGTAGAACACGGTGTTTTCATGATGGCCAATAAATCTTGGTCCATCGATGACTATCGCAATAAATTCCAGTTCGGCTGTGAATACGCCAAGCTGATTGAAAACGGCAAACTGACGAAGACCCTAAAAAATCCGAACTATCGCGGCACGACGGTAAAATTCTGGAACGGCTTAAAGGCCGTCAGCCAGACACGTGAAACCTTCGGCTCCCCTTACTGCGGTAAAGGCGAACCAAATCAAATCATCCGCGTCGGCCACACGACTCCATATTGTCTTTTTGGCGATACTGAAGTGTTTGGCGCTTAAGGTTGGGAATGACAATGAGCTTTACAGAAAATATCAAAAAAACATTCAATGCCGTCGCCGATCACATCCTTGCAAGCTTGCAACCGGGTGAAGATGCTAACGTAAATTTACATGCCGAAGAATCTTTATTCGTGCGTTTTAACGGCAACAAAGTTCGCCAGAACACCCACGTCGAACAGCGCACGATGGGTTTGCTTTTACAAAAGAACCACCGTTCGGCAAGCTTAAGCTTTTCTATTTCCGGCAATATCGCAGACGACATTAAGCGCGCGGACATGTGGTTAGCAGAAGCGCGCAAAGAGTGCGACCTTTTGCCTGAAGACCCTTACCAAGTGCCATTGCAAAATAACGGCACTAGCGACAGCACTTTCAAAGGTCACTTGTTGGCTGATGATGAAGTGGTGAAAGCGATCACAACACCTGCGGCGGGAGCGGACTTTGCGGGCCTTTACTGTGCAGGACCACTGGTGTCTGCGAATAAAAATTCCAAAGGACAAAGCCACTGGTTTGCGACGGAAAACTTCTTCGTCGATTATTCTTTGTACATGGGCGAAAAGGCCGTGAAGTCGATTTACGCTGGCACAAACTGGAACCAAGAAGAGTTCGCGGCAAATCTGGCGCAAAGTAAAAATCAATTAAGTCTGATGGCACGCGAAAAGAAAACTTTGCAACCAGGTGCTTACCGTACTTACTTAGCTCCTGGTGCTGTGGCGGAATTGGCTTCGATGTTCTATTGGGGTTCTTTAAGTTTTAATGGTTACAAACAAGGCTCAAGCTCTTTAAAGAAATTAGCGGATAAAGAAAAGTTGTTCTCGCCGTTATTTAATTTGAAAGACAACTACGGCCTCGGTCTTATCCACCGCTTTAACTCTTTGGGTGAATTAGCCCCTGAATCGATGGATCTTATCCACAAGGGCGAGCTTAAAAACTTTATGATCAGCTCGCGCTCAGCTAAAGAATATGGTGTGAGTGGTAATGCCGCGGACTCTCACGAGTCCCCACGGTCTTTAGAAATCGGCACTGGCACCTTGTCCCGTGAACAGATCCTTAAGGAGCTGGGCACTGGTTTATATCTTTCGAATTTACATTACTTGAATTGGTCGGACCGCCCTTCGGCGCGTATTACGGGGATGACTCGTTATGCCTGCTTCTGGGTGGAAAACGGCGAGATCGTGTCCCCCATTGCCGACCTGCGCGTTGATGAAAGTCTGTATGATTGCCTAGGTGAAAACCTTTTAGCCATCACCGATTTCGCCGAAGTTGATCCCATGGTTTCCACCTATGAAAGCCGTTATTTGGGTGGCAAAAAAGTACCCGGAATGTTGATCAAAGATTTCAAGTTCACCCTTTAGGAGCCCTGTATGGTTACTTACGCTGTTCACATCACTGTTCGTCACGAAGTCTATCCCGAGTACGTCGCGTGGCTTAAAAATGAACACATCAATGAAGTATTAGCTCTTCCCGGCTTTATCTCGGCCGACCTCTGCTTGCGCAAAGGCGGCAGCATGGAATCCTCGAGTAAAGACGTTAAAATCATCTATAAGATCA
>CAMLMF010000086.1 GCA_946480995.1 uncultured Bdellovibrio sp.
TCAAACGTATTGTCGGTGAGCCCGGCGATAAGATTTATTATGAAAACGGAACTCTGTACATCAACGACGTTGCAGTAGAAAAGAAAGTCCCTGCCTCCATGGACGATTTCGCGTGGTTGCGTGACGAAGACTTCCAGCGCGATGGCAACATCAACGATGGCAAAGAAAACTATGTGGAGTTCATGGAAGATCTGCCAGGTGGCAAAAGCCATGCGATCCTTTTACGCAAAGGTGACATCTATGAAACTTTCGGTCCGGTCACTGTTCCGAATGATCACTTGTTTGTGATGGGTGACAATCGCATGAACTCTTCAGATTCCCGCGTGTGGGGATTTATGCCGAAACAAAACGTTTTGGGACGTGCGATGTTTGTGTGGTTAAGCTGTGAAGAAACTATTCCAGGCTTGCCATTCTTGTGCAACCCACTGACGCTTCGTTGGAAACGCTTCTTTCATCCAGTCAACTAGATGTCTGAAAATCAAAACGGCAAAAATTTAAAAGGAACGTGGAATCAGGCGATTCTAACGTTCCTTTTGCCTATTTTATTGGTGCTCGGAGTGCGTTGGGCTTTATTTGAACCCTTCGTCATTCCTTCTGGCAGCATGATTCCCAATCTTTTAGTTCACGATCATATCGTCGTCAAAAAACTGTCTTACGGCTTGCGTGTTCCTTTTATGGATCGCTGGCTGGTGCAGTGGTCGCAACCTCAGCGCGGGGACGTCGTTGTTTTTAAGTATCCCGAAAATCCGGAAGTCTATTACATCAAGCGCTTGATTGGTTTACCAGGAGACAGCGTTGTGGTTACGAATGGAAGAATATCTGTCGCGGGCCAAGCCTTTGCCTTGGAACCTCAACAGGGTGATTCGGAAGAAAGTGTTTTTGCCTATTTCACGGAAGACAACGGCGTGAAGAAATACACTGTGCGCTTTATGTCGTCAGCTGAATCGGAAAATCCCCAAACGTTTCAAGTGCCGGAAGGAAATTATTTCTTCATGGGCGACAATCGCGATCAATCTAGTGATTCGCGAGTTTGGGGCTTCGTAAAAAATGATTTCATCGTCGGCAAAGCTTGGTCTGTATGGTTGTCCTGCGAAAGCACTCTGCCAACCATGTCGTTTGTCTGTGACCCCTCGCAAATTCGCTGGAACAGAATCTTCAAAAGCGTTCCATAGGTACGAAAAAAACCTTTCACGGTCTGCATTATGAATGTAGCATTGATGCATGGGACGTTGGCGTGAGTATATTACCACTTTAGTTCTGGCTATTTTGTGTGCACTGGTTGTGCGCAACTATCTAGTCACGGCCTACAAAGTTCCGACCGGTTCGATGCAGCCGACGTTGAAGCCTGGTGATTTTATTTTCTCTTCGCGCACATCTTATGGTGTGACATTGCCGTTCACCTTAAAAAAATGGAATATCTCTGAGCCCGCGCGTGGTGATCTGGTCGTCTTTAGTTACCCTAATCAGCCCTCTGTGAATTACGTCAAACGTGTCGTCGGTGTGCCGGGGGATCGCGTGCAAATTGTGAAGGGCCGGTTGGTTATTAACGAAGAACCGCTGCAATACACCAAGGTCACGGATCCAGCGCACGACAACCCCAATCCTGAAATGTTTGAAATTTACGAAGAAATTTCTGCGGGGCAAAGCTGGCGGGTGATTTTCCAAAAATCTTCTGAAGAAAAGGACTTTGGCCCCTTGGTTGTACCGCCAGGGGAGGTTTTCCTCTTAGGTGACAATCGCGATGCGAGTGACGACTCGCGCTATTGGGGCACGGTTCCTATGTCGCAAGTGGCCGGTAAAGTGGTTTTAATCTGGCTTTCGCTGGATTGGCAAACAAAGTGGGGTGGAGACCGCTACCCTTCAGTGCGTTGGGAAAGAGTTTTTTCCACGGTCCATTGACATCTGCCCCCTCGAACCATAGGCTTGAGTTCTAGATGTCATCTAGAAATAATAAATCCATTCTTGATCTTCAGTCCCTTGAAAAAACCAAAATTGATAAGCTATTTTCTGTCGCCGACGCTATTGTTGCCGGCAATTTGGACTTCAAGGGCTTCGGCAAAACCGGAGCCCTTTTGTTTTTTGAGGCCAGCACAAGAACCCGCATGAGCTTTGAAACGGCTTGCGCTCGCTTAGGAATTTATCCTTTGCGTTTGGACGGAAAATCCAGCAGCAGCTTAGAAAAAGGTGAATCCCAAGAAGACACGGTTTTGAATGTCGCGGCGATGGCCCCGGCATTCTTGGTTGTTCGCTGTGGTGATGATTTAGATCTGCAAGCATTGTCAGAAAAAGTTGCAAGTCCGATTCTTAATGCGGGCTGGGGTAAAAAAGGTCATCCCACGCAAGCGTTGCTAGATGCTTACACGATTCGTAAGCATTTGGGTACGTGTGCAGGACAAAAGCTTTTGATTGTCGGCGATGTTCGTCACAGTCGGGTCGCGGCTTCGCATTTTGAGTTGGCAAAAAAATTAAACTATGAAGTTGCTCTGTGCGGACCGAAAGAGTTTTTGCCAGAGGGCCCAGGCTTTAAAGTCTTTTCTTCTTTGCAAGAAGGCTTGCAGTGGTCGACTGTCGCGATGGCTTTGCGTGTGCAAATGGAAAGACATTCTTCGCTGTACTCGTTGGCTGATTACCGCAATAATTATGGTTTTACGGCGCGCAATTTACAGGCCTTGTCGCAGCAATCCTTGATCATGCATCCGGGGCCTATCAATCAGGGAACTGAGATGGATGCGGATGTTTTACAAGATCCGCGTTGCCAAGTTTTAGATCAAGTATCTAACGGTGTCTTTATTCGCCAAAGTTTAATTTATTCGATGTTATCGGGGGAGCTATAATGAAGGGCTATCTTATTCTAGAAACCGGCGAAATATACACAGGCCTATGGCATGGCGGAGAAGACCGCGCAGGTGAAGTCGTTTTTAATACTTCGCACTCTGGTTACGAAGAAATCGCGACGGATCCTTCTTACTTTTCGCAAATTGTCGTTTTAACTGCGCCGATGCAAGGCAATTACGGTGTTGAAAACGATGTGTGGGAATCGCGCCGTTTATGGATTGATGGATTCATCTGCCTTGAAGTGCAAGACTCAGAACGCGATCAATCTTGGAAGAACCGTTTAATTGAAAATAAAATACCCCTTTTAACAGAAATCGACACTCGCGCGTTGGTTTTGCGCTTGCGCAAAGGAACGCCGTGGGGAGCTTTAGTCAAAGCCAACACAGAACAAGAAGCCCGCACCAAAGCTGAAGCTTTGATTGCCCAGAAAAAGACCTTGGATAAGGACTGGGTTTATCTGACCTCACGCAAAGAAGTTGAAACGCGCAAAGGCGAAAACATGGTCGGTCCACGCGTGGCGGTTTTGGATTTTGGTGCGAAAGAAAATATTCTGCGTGAATTGCAACACCGTTGCTCCGAGGTGAAGATCTTTAATAGTCGCACCTCTGTGCAAGACATTCTGGCTTATAATCCTGATGGCATCATGTTGACCAACGGCCCCGGAGACCCTGCGGATGTAAAAAACGCGACCGGCACAGTTCGCGAGCTTTTGGGTGTAAAACCGATCTTTGGCATTTGCATGGGGCACCAGATTTTGGGCCTGGCTTTGGGGGCAAAAACCTACAAGTTAAAGTTTGGTCATCGCGGCAGTAATCATCCTATTCGCGACACTCTGCTTAATCAGATCTATATGAGCAGTCAGAATCACGGTTATGCCGTGGAAATGGCTAGTTTGCCCGCAGATGCTGTGGTGACCCACACGAACCTAAATGATGGCACTGTGGCAGGTTTTTATAGTGAAAAAAGAAAATATTTAGGAATACAATATCATCCTGAAAGTTGCCCGGGACCGCATGAGGCGTCGGGGCTATTTAGTTACTTTATAGAGCGGATGATATGAACGAATACGAACTACTCATAGAAAAGATTTTAAACCACTTTGTTAGCGACGCATTCAAGGATGAATTGTCCATGGCGAAGAAAGAGTTCTTCGAAAATGCCGGAACCCTTGATGAAAATTCCGAGCATTTCGAATCGCGCATGGCGCAGTTCTATGATTGGTATTTCTTCACACGCGAATTGAAAGGCTTCGGACAGACGCCTTTGGATGCATGTCTGCTTGTGCGTGAATTGCGTTTTTCTGATGAAGAATTAAAAACTTTGGAAGTTTTAAAACAGCGTCGTCATTCCGTTTTTGAGTTTATCAAAATCAAAAATGGTGATGTCTACATTAAGGATCTTTTGGCCAACAAAAAACTGGTGGTCAAACAATCTCCGTATGTCTTTGGTTTTGATCCCGATGAACTTTTTGAAGTGCGTTTGATTCCTCATGGGGATTCATTTGTTTTCACTCGTGGATTTTGTTTCCATCCCGAGAGCGCTAAAAAGTTCATCTTAAGTGAAGTGAAACGTCACCGTAAGGATCCAGACTTGGCTCCCGAAGTGATGTTATTGCGACTGATAAAAATGCGTTACAAGTTTGAGCAATACAAACACGTAAAGCCAGAAATGATTTACTCCAATGATGGGAAACTGGGGCTCTAGTTCCAACCCGAGGGCTTTGGTAGTATGGAATCGAAATCAAGCCCTCAGACAGTGTTGGCGACATCCTGCCGCCAATCCTGCGGACTGACGCGAAAAATGGCCGTCATGGCCATTTTTTCCTCGCGGACGCCCTCCCTTTGGGAGAGGCTGCTGCGGAACTCGGTCTTGCTTTCGATTCCATACTACCAAAGCCCTCTGGTTACCAGAGCTCCCGCTTTCACACATTGGACTGAAATCAGTCTTTGTTTTGAAAATTTATATGGCTGGATTCGTAAACTTTTTTCAGCCGGTAGGAGAGCGTGTGGCAAGAAAATCCGAGATTAAAAGGGTTTTGATTATTGGGTCGGGGCCGATTGTTATTGGGCAGGCGTGTGAGTTTGATTACTCGGGGACGCAGGCTTGTAAGGCTTTGATGAAAGAGGGGCTGGAAGTTATTCTAGTGAACTCGAATCCTGCGACTATTATGACGGATCCGGATATTGCTACTCGGGTTTATGTTGAGCCTCTTAAAGTTGATTATCTTGAAAAAATTATTGAAAAAGAAAAACCGGATGCTGTGATTCCTACTTTAGGTGGACAGACGGCGCTGAATTTGGCGCTAGAGCTGCACGCTAAAGGGATCTTGCAAAAACACAAAGTGCAGTTGTTGGGTGCGAATCCTACGGTTATTAAAGCGGGTGAGGATCGTGAGATCTTCCGTGGCATCTTGGACAAGATTGGTGCTGGGTATCCGAAAAGTCATCTTGTGCGCACTTATGAACAAGGTTTGAATGTGGCCGAGGATCTGGGTTATCCGTTGATTCTTCGCCCGAATTACACTTTGGGTGGTGGCGGTGGCGGGATCGCTTATTCACCAGAAGAATATCAGAATATGTTGATCGGGGCTTTGCGTGAAAGTCCTACGTCCGAAGTTTTAGTTGAAGCAAGTATTCTGGGTTGGAAAGAATTTGAACTTGAAGTGATGCGTGACCACAAAGGAACTTTTGTTGTGGTTTGTAGCATCGAAAACCTGGATCCTTGCGGCGTGCACACAGGCGACAGCATCACCGTAGCCCCACAACAGACTTTGAGTGATCGTGAATATCAAGCCATGCGGGATGAGGCTTGTAAGATCATCAATGAAGTCGGTATTGAAACGGGTGGTGCGAACATTCAATTTGCGGTGCACCCGACAACGCGCGAGCGTGTGGTGATCGAGATGAATCCGCGGGTCAGTCGTTCTTCAGCTTTGGCCAGTAAAGCGACGGGGTTCCCGATTGCGAAAATTGCCGCGTTGCTGGCGATTGGTTACAGTTTAGATGAATTGCAGAATGATATCACCAAGGTTACGCCTTCTTGTTACGAACCAGCTCTGGATTACATCGTCACAAAAATTCCGCGCTTTGCTTTTGAGAAATTTCCGGGCTCTAAAGACATCCTGACAACACAAATGAAAAGTGTCGGCGAAGTCATGGGCATCGGACGCACTTTGCAAGAATCCCTGATGAAGGCCATGGCCAGTCTTGAAAAAGATCCCGAGGCCATTCCAGATATTGAATTGATCACCGGAAAAGTGTCTTTCCCGAACAGTTTGCGTATCTATCATCTTTTCCAAGCCTTCCGTGATGGTAAAACTGTGGCAGAGATCGAAGAGCTTACGCGTATCAATCCTTACTTCCTTGAACACATTGAAGCTTTGATTAAATTTGAAGGTAAATTCAAAAAAGAGTTTAGCGAAAATAACACTGAGCTGCTTTTGGCTGCGAAACGCAAAGGTTTCACCGATGCGCGCTTAGCAAAACTTGTGGGCAAAAAAGAACAAGATATTTGTAATTTGCGTGTAAAAAATAATATGTTCCCGCGCTATCAACAAGTCGATACTTGTGCCGGGGAATTTGAGTCTTCGACTCCTTATTTCTATTCTTCTTACTGGCCCTTGGCTTCGGCCACGGTGGACGCTAAAGACGCAGTCGTGATTATCGGCAGCGGTCCAAATCGCATCGGGCAGGGAATTGAATTTGATTACAGTTGCGTGCGTGGGGTGAAAGCTTTCCAAAAGCGCGGTCACAAAGTGATCATGGTCAATTCGAACCCAGAAACGGTGTCGACGGACTACGATACGTCTGACGTCTTGTTCTTTGAACCTCTGACTTCAGAAAGTTTGATTGAAGTCATGCGCTTTATGCAGCCAAAGGGTTTTGTCGCGCAACTGGGTGGGCAAACACCGATTGGTGTGGCGCCTGATTTAGTCAAAGCAGGATTCAAACTTCTTGGTTCGACACTTGAAACCATCGATTTAGCAGAAGACCGTGGTTTATTCACAAAAATCTGCAAAGAGCTGAATTTCGAAATTCCGAATTCAGCCATGGCAAGTTCCCTTGAAGAAGCTTTGCAATTTGAAAAAGCCGTGGGCTATCCAATGATCTGCCGTCCAAGTTATGTCTTGGGGGGCCGTCGTATGGAAGTCATCGAAAATCAAGACGAACTGATTTCTTACTTCCAAAGACATAAAGACTTTATTGCTTCCGATAAGCCGTGTTTGATGGATCAATTCCTTGCTGGGGCCCTTGAGGTCGACGTGGACTTAGTCCGTGGGGATGATTGGACTGTGGTTGGCGGAGTCGTTGAACATATCGAAGCTGCCGGAGTTCATTCAGGTGATTCGATGGGCGTGCTTCCTCCGCAACGTCTTAAAAACGAAACGTGCGAGCGCATCGAAGAACTAAGTCAACGCTTGGCAAATCGTATCGGCGTGATCGGGCACTTGAATTTGCAACTCGCGGTTAAAAACGACATCGTCTACATGCTTGAAGCCAATCCGCGCAGCTCGCGTTCGGTGCCGTTTGTGGCGAAAGCGACGGGCATTCCGTTGATTGACTTGGGTGTGGCGGCGATGCTGGGTAAAAAAGCCAAAGAATTGCAGATTTCTAAACTGAACTGGAGAAACTCAAAAACAGTTTCAGTAAAAGGTGTCGTGTTCCCATTCAAAAAATTCTCTGAGTCCGATTCGATCTTAGGTCCTGAGATGAAATCAACTGGCGAAAGCATGGGGCGTGGCAAGGATTACTCCGAAGCCTTGTCGAAAGCCTTCTTATCAAGCCACATCCGTCTGCCAAAAACCGGACAGGTGTTTTTCTCTCTTCGCGACAAAGACAAAGAATCTATGCTGGGTCTTGTACGCGAATTACAGCGTATGGGGTACGGGGTATCCGCAACGACGGGGACAGCCACTTACTTTAACGAACAAGGGGTGAACTGCCTGTCACTTCGTAAAGTCGATGAAGGTCGTCCGCACTGCGTGGATAAAATTCGCTCTGGCGAAGTCGCATTCGTGGTCAACACCACCTCAGGTCGCCGCGCGATTGAGGCCAGCTTCGACATTCGTCGAGCTTGCACGGATTACAATATCCCATGTTTGACCGAAAGCGATGCCGCAGAAGCCTTTGTTCTTGCTTTGAAAAACCAAAGAAATGAGTCATCATCAGTCCATGCGCTAGGAGCGATGGAGGAATTTTGAAAAGACTGTTTCTTGGACTGCTGACTTTGTTAGTTTTCGTGACGGCACAGGGTGCTGACACAGCAAATTCCGAAACCAATCCTCCAGCGATCACCATTGGCGTGATTCCTGGAGGAAATCCTGAAAACTTGCGTCAGCAAGGTTTGAACTTAGCCAAAGAGCTGCAAGCAAAGCTCAACATCCCCGTTAATATCTATATTTCAAAAAATTATGCGGGTCTTGTCGAAGCGATGAAAACCAAAAAGGTCGATTTCGCTTTTTTTTCGTCATCAACGTACGTTTTTGCTGA
The DNA here is from genome assembly GCA_946480995.1 of uncultured Bdellovibrio sp. The sequence continues at coordinate 8,325 of CAMLMF010000086.1, forward strand.
ACAACAAGCGCAGGCCAAGGTTTTGCTTAAAACTGTGTGGCACGAGCCGTTTTATTATTCCGTCATCGTGACACCACAAAAATCCAATATTAAAAAACTTAAAGATCTAAAAGGTAAAAAAGTGGCCTTTGTCGATGACAAGTCGTCCTCGGGTTATTTGTACCCTCAAGTGGCTTTGCGTAAAGAAGGACTGACGGATAAAGACTTTAAAGAGGTTGTTTTCACCGGCAACCATCAAGCCTCTATTCAGTTTTTAGAAGCTAAAAAGGTCGATGCCGCG
>CAMLMF010000087.1 GCA_946480995.1 uncultured Bdellovibrio sp.
GACTGCAAGATCCCCGTAAAATGCAAAACAGTCCACGAACCAGGCCTCCCAAAAAGATGTGGCGGCTCAGGAAAATCATGCACCTTTGACTCGGATTGTACGGTTAAAGGCAAGTGCACGGATTTAATTTGTAAATGGAATTAACGATAAGGAACTAGATTATGCAAAATTTTGACGTCGTAGTAATTGGTGCGGGTCCTGGCGGTTATGTCGCGGCTATTCGCTCTGCTCAACTTGGATTTAAAACAGCTGTCGTTGAAAGAGAATTCTTAGGCGGCGTGTGCTTAAACGTCGGTTGCATCCCTTCTAAGGCGATGATCACGGCAACGCACCTTCTGCACAAAGCGCAACACAACTTTAAAGAAATGGGCTTGAATATCAAAGGCGGCATCGACGTTGATATGAAGCAACTGGTGAAGTGGAAACAGTCCGTTTCTGACAAAATGTCTGGCGGCGTGAATCAACTTCTTAAGGGTTATGGCGTTACGATCATTAAAGGCGAAGCGGAGTTTAAAAACTCAAAAGAAATTTCTATTAAAGCTTCCACTGGCAACGACACTGTTCAAGCGAAATACTTTATCGTCGCGACAGGTTCACGCCCGATTGAAATTCCTGGTTTTAAATTTGATGAAAAAGATATTTGTTCTTCGACTGGCGCTTTGGCCTTTGATGCGATTCCAAAACGTGTCGCAGTTATTGGTGGCGGTTACATCGGTTTAGAGATCTCTTCTTACCTACGCAAGTTAGGCTCTGAAGTGACCGTGATTGAAGCACAAACGGCTTTGCTTGCTGGTGTCGTTGATCCAGACTGCGCACAAGTGGTTGAGCGCAAACTGAAAAAAGCTGGTGTCACAGTTCTTTACGGAGCCAAAGCTAAAGGTCAGAAAAAAGTAAAAGACGGTTACGAAGTGACTGTGGACATCAATGGTAAAGACGAAGTTGTTAAAGCAGATAAGATTTTAGTCACTGTCGGTCGTCGTCCGAACGGAGACCAAGCAAATTTGAAAGCCGCTGGTATCGCAGTGGACGAGCGTGGCTTTGTTAAAGTTGATGCTCAACGCAGAACCAATGTACAAAATATTTTCGCCATCGGTGATATCTGCGGCCAACCGATGCTAGCACATAAAGCATCGCACGAAGGTGTGTTGGTGGCTGAAGTTATTTCTGGGCAAAACCGCGTGTACGACGCCAAAACAGTTCCGGCTGTGGTTTTCACCGATCCTGAAATCGCGTCTGCAGGCATGACGGAAGCCGAAGCGAAAGCAAAAGGTTTTAACGATCTTATGATTGCTAAATTCCCATTTGCAGCGAACGGTCGCGCCGTCAGCATGATGGAAACAGATGGTTTCGTGAAAATGATCGCCGACAAAAAAACGCACGTTTTATTGGGCGTACATATCGTTGGCCCGGAAGCTTCAAATTTAATTTCTGAAGCAGTCCTAGCAATTGAAATGGGTGCACGAATTGAAGACCTTGCGTTGTCAATTCATCCGCATCCAACACTGGGTGAAACAATGATGGAATGCGCGGAGGCAGTTCTAGGTCACGCTATTCACATCATTCAAAAACCGTTACCGAAGTAGTTTTACCGTCACAAAGATTTCACTTGCGAGGTCTTTGTGACACCATTTATTTCGGCATTATTTGTGCATAAAATTTTTCAACACAAGTTTTATAGGCCACAATGACACTTTTCTTTGGGGGAAAAATGACAAAAACGCTTTTTGCTTTCTTAATCGCGTGCGCTTTGGCACCAATTGCCCACGCCGATCTAAATGACACAATGGATAACTCAGAAATCTCTTACATCCGTCCGGGCCCTCGCCCTCCGGGTGGTCGCCCTGATCCATATCCAGGTGGACCGGGTGGACCTGTCAGACCAGATCCTCGTCCGAATCCACGTCCAAATCCAGGCCCAGGTTATCCGCCAGGACCGGGATATCCTCCACCACCGCAATACTATTACGAATATGTGACATGCCAATCCTACGGCTATCGCTATAACGAATGCCTGTTCAACAACTATCGTTTGGTACAAATCCGTATCGTGCAACAGCACTCTTACGACGCTTGTATCTGGGGACAAACTGCAGGTGTAAATTACAACCGTATCTGGGTTGACCGTGGTTGTTCAGCGACATTTGAAATCGTGCGCGGTTACTAATTTTCTGAATTCCAAAATTCATCGAAAGAGCCCAGAGCAATCTGGGCTTTTTTTTACTATCTTAGTGCGGCAGATCCCGATTCAACAACCGCGCAAAAATCATTTGAGTAATTGGACTGGGGTGACCATCTCCCGCAATTTTTTCGCGTCCCTGGCTTAAGACATGCGTATCAACGTTAGCATAATTTAAAACGTTCAGACCTCTGTTTCGGCAAGCTGAGGTTAGATCATTTGCATAGGGATGAGAATTTCCTGGATACATTACGACGTAAAACTTCAATTTAGGATATTTCACCTTCAGTGTATCTCGAATTTCAACCATCACGGTGGCAAAGAAATCAAAGTGCGCCTGGGTAAAGCGCGGTGGTAAAACCATTCCTGTTGCCTGCACAACGGCACTTTTATTGAACCACTCATAAAATAAATTAAGCGCTTTGCGATCGAAAAAAGTTCCCTCTAGATAGGGTTTTCCATCACGCAATGTATAGAAAGGTTTTGCAAGCTTCCAATTCTCCAAGGCCGTCAAACATCCGCTGCGACAAAACAGCCTTTCCATATGATCACTCATAAAGGTATACAAAACTGTCACTTCCTGATTTCCTAAATCAGGAAGCCTATAATCTGGGATCTTAGTAACCTCGTACAGCGTTTCATTGGGGCTGCCACCACCAATACCGAAATTAAATACTTGGGTTGAAGGACGATACGTTCCAAGTACATAGGGGAAACTCTGCTCATCGTTAACACCTTCACCTAAGGTATAAGAATCACCAAAGGCTAAAATATTTTTTTGTGCCCCGGGAACAATCGGAGTTATCCTGCGACCTCGATCATCAAAAGTAAATTTGACGTCGTATAATAGTTCCCCACCTCGAGAATAAACGCGACTGCGAAAGCTTCCCGGCTTGGCGAATTGCGTATTTAATAAAGAAAAACTAGCAAGTCCCTTCTGCGAATAATCAAGCCCTTCGAAAAAGAATCTTTCGGCCCCCTCAATCGGTCTAATATTGTCCCAAGATGCGATGGGATCCTGGCGGATTTCCTGCATCATCTCTGGAGAAAGAGTCGACTCGGATGACTGAACATAAGGAATCGGATCAAAACCAAAAGACAGTTCCTTCGGAGGAACAAACAGACGGAAGTAAATCTCTAAGCCGCTCAACATTAAGCCAACGATAAGAAAACCGAATAAAACTGCGAGAAGATTTTTTTTCATTAGAACAACGTGTACACAAAAGGCAGCACTGCTGTCTGCGAAAAAAGTATTAGAAAACCCAGTGCCATTAACGAAATAATAATTGGCATCATCCAGTACTTTTTACGCTCGCGCATAAAATCCCAAAATTCTTGCAACAACATTAGTACATCCTTTTGAAGTTTATTTCTTTTACGCTTTTAGATTTTTGCAAATAGCTTTGTGCACCTTCAAGATACTTTCGTTTTAACGGATCTTGAGCTGTAATTACCAGCCACACTTTGCTAGCTAAGATCAAAGTAAAATACAAGACTGTCAAAGCCACAAGTGCCAAGGTTTGCGTAAGATAGTAAGCAATACTTAAAGCGACTCTGTGAACGTGGCGAAACTTGCCCAGAGCTGGAGAAATATAAAACGATGGCTTCGGGTATAAGATTTCAATCCAATTCATACTTCACATTCCATAGGGCATCTTGTCGATTGAAGGTCTGTTGCTCTTTGCTGATTCGGAAGTTTCCTAAATAAAGGCTATCCATGTCTGTGTGCACGAAACAGCGCAAAGCTTCAAAGGGAGAGCACACGATCGGCTCACCGCGAACATTGAAAGAAGTATTGATTAACAAAGGACAGCCTGTGTCTTTTTCAAAAGACTTTAGCAAGTGAAAAAGTCTTCTTTGTGGATCATCTATTTTTTGAATTCGTGCCGACCCGTCGACGTGAGTGACCGCCGGGAATGAGTGCGCATATTCAGACTTCACATGGGACACAAATAACATATAAGGATCTGCTGCGGGTTCACGATAAATATCGGCGACTTTGTCAGCTAAAACCACGGGCGCGAATGGACGAAATGATTCGCGAAACTTAATCTTTATATTCATGCGTGACTGCATATCGGGATCTCGTGGATCGCCTAAGATGGAACGGTTGCCCAAAGCACGCGGTCCATATTCCATAGCTCCTTGAAACCAGCCCAGAACTTTCTGTGCTTTTAAATCTGTCACAGCCGCATCAAGCAAGGCGGCTTCATCCAAACGCTGATATGAAACTTTGCAGCGCTCCAGCACCTCGAGGATTTCCACATCGCTATAGCTTGGCCCCAACAAAGCAGCTTTCATCGAATCTGTTTTTTGCACATTTCGTGGGCGATGATGTTGGAGGTAATAACTGGCTAGGGCCGCCCCTAGAGCTCCGCCGGAATCACCGGCTGCGGGTTGCACCCAAATATTTTCGAAAATCTTTTCGCGCACTAACAGTCCATTCGCAACACAGTTCAAGGCCACGCCCCCTGCCAAGCAAAGATTTTTTTGCCCAGTTTGCTTTTGCAAATGTCGCGCAAGCTTTACTAAAACTTCTTCTGTGACCTTTTGAATGGACGCCGCAAGGTCTTTATGAACTTGCAACATCGGGCCTTCCATTGTTCGCGCAGCAACTCCGAAAAGCTGCGCGAAGTGTTGGTTGGTCATTTTCATACTTTGCGAAAACGGAAAGTAGCGTAGATTAAGACGGAAGCTTCCGTCGTCTTTTATATCAATCAAATGCTTCTTTATCGTGTCGACGTAAAGGGGTTTTCCGTAAGGAGCAAGCCCCATCAGTTTGTATTCACCAGAATTAACTTTAAAACCACAAAAATGCGTAAAGGCTGAATAAAGCAAACCCAATGAGTGAGGAAAATGGAGTTCCCACAAAGACTCAATGTCATTATCTTTCCCCACCCAGGCTGAAGTCGTCGCCCACTCGCCCACACCGTCTAGGCATAGAATCGCAGACTCCTTAAAGGGACTAGGAAAAAAGGCACTCGCAGCATGGGACAAATGGTGCTCACTAAAGGTGATCGGCGGAATATTCTGCTGCGGGAAATAATTTTTTATTTTTTTTACGATAGTACCGCGCGTGTTTAATTTTTCGCGCATCCAAATGGGCATGGCCCCTAAAAACAAACCCCAACTGAAAGGAGCCGTCGCAACCAAGCTTTCTAAAAGCCGTTCAAAACTAAGCCACGGCTTTTCGTAATAGACGATTTCATCTAAATCGGAAAAAGTTAAACCCGCCTTTTTTAAACAGAAGCGAATGCTCTGTTCGGGGAATCCCGCATCAAATTTCTTGCGCGAAAACCGCTCTTCTTGAGCTGCGGCAACAACTTCGCCATCGACGATTAAAGCCGCCGCACTATCATGATAAAAAGCCGATATGCCAAGAATTTTCATTGGCTTAATTTTGGCCTGAAAGGGGTCTTATGACAAGACCCTTTCTGCTTACCAACATTGTCCTTGGTAAGTGTAACGTCTTTGGCTAGTTTGTTTTTCACCTTTAAACTGCGCCAATTGCGAGCGATCTGCCGAAGAAGTCAAAGCAACCTCTAAAATCTGCAACGTGTCGATATAGTAGAATTCTACTTCACGCGAGCCAGGATACGTACGCAAAACTGCTGAGCACTGACGCCCATTGGGAGTTTCATAACATTCTCTTTCCCAGCGCTCCACCATGCAAGATTCTCTTTGACGATAGGTTTCGGAATTCTGGTACGTGGTCGTCACAACGCCATTTAAATCAAAAGGCTGACCTGATTGGCGTGAGGACACCGCAAACGAACCATTTTCAGGAATCTGCATGTTGCCTGGAATTTGCACTTTTAAAGACTGCGTCTTTGCACTTTGAATCTGCACTTCAATTTCGCTTCCAGAATTCATCGCAATTTTCGCGGCGTACTGTCCTGGTGTGACCTGAATATTTTTTTCTGCATAACAAGGGTCACCTGCTTCAGGATTGCACGGCAGCTTCTGCACTGATTTAGCAGAAAATGTTTTGTCGACACGCAAAGTTCCTTCGATGGCGTTGCGGCAACCTGCCATCGCTAAAAACGCCAAACCCAAGACCAATGACTTCATCAAGTATGTTCTCATCCATCCCCCTTTGTTGTTACGTGATTAAACTATAAGATTACTGCCTAAATGGAAGCAACGATTTGATCGGGCATGGCTCAACGAGGCAAATCACGATCCAGAAGCTTGGCAAAAATATAGTACGCCAGCGGCGATGGATGCCCGTCGCCAACAACGTGATCACGCCGCCCCGTTAAAGTATAAACGTCAATACTGTCATAATTTAAGACCTGAAGCCCCTTGGCTTGACACGCCTTACTTGCTGCAGCCCCAAAAGAGCTGGAACGCCCCGGAAAAAAGACGACATAGAACTGCGACCCAGGAAAATTTTTATGTAAATGCTTTTCGGCCTCTGCCATCATCGCCGCAAAAAGGTCGAAATGCTTGTTAGAAAAAAATGGCGGGACAATGACGTTCTGTGAATTTAAAAAGGCACTCTTATGCAAAACCCTATAGACCGCATTTAAGAAATATCGATCCTCAAAGGTGCCGCGAAATTGAGGTACGTCATCAACAATTTCGTAGTAAGGCTTCGCACGCGCCCACGCCCAGTCGTCGGCCATACAGTTGCTGCGACAGATCAAGCGCTCCATGTGATCATCTATGAAAGTGTAAATAAAAATTTTATTTTTTTGAGAAAGATCTGCCAATCGCCCAAAAGGCTTTTCACTGACTTCATAAAGAAATTCTCCGGGCCCACTGCCAGAAAGACCCATATTTAAAACCTGTGCATCTTTACGCAACTGCGCTAGCAAGTATGGAGACGTTTGCTCATCGTCAACCCCCTCACCAAAGGTCACCGAATCGCCAAACATCACGATGGCTTGATCTGCCCTCTTCGCCACAGGAGTCCTGCGCCGATGATGCGAATCAATATTAAAGTGGATGTCATAAATAATCTTGCGACTTATTTTGCTGAGCGCCACCATGGAATGACGCCCTTCGGGCAACAATTCAGAACACAGAATGCAGCCATGGAAGACGCCGATTTTCTCTACGCCCTCTTTAAATTTAATTCCCCTATCAGCATGGGACAATCGCGATTTCCAGCCCGCCACAGGGGATTCATCAAGCTCAATAATGAATTGTTCCGAAACTTTTCCTTCTTCGGAAGTCGCCGGCACTCGAGGCGCAGGATATGTAATGACTAATTTGGCTTTCTTACCCGTGACTCGGCAATACACCTCGACACCAGCCGCCAAGATGAAAACCATCAAACATCCCAATAAAACCGCGAGAATTTTTTTTCCCATGCAACAAATTGTCCGTGCAAAGCACTCCGAACACAAGCCTCTGTGACGCGTGAAATTATTTCATGTTCATTGCCTTCTCATTTAGACAGAATAATCAGCGAATTGTTGTGCTCTCAGGGGCCCTTGGGTATTTCAGCATCTAATTTTAATAATCACTTTAATAACCCATTAAGGAGTTTACGATGAAATCCCTTTTAGTAGGTCTTCTTGTTGCCTCTGCGGCCATTTCAGCTCAAGCAGAAACTTTAACGATTTATACCGATCGCCCTGCGGTTCGCCTACAGCCATTTGTTGAGCAATTTAAAAATGAAAAAGGTATCGATGTTGTCGTTATCGAAAAAGCCTATCCAGAAGTTGTAGCTATTGTTGAATCCGAAGGAGCAGCAACAACAGCGGACTTAATTTTCACTAAAGATCTTGTGTTCCTTACAGACATGACTCAACGAGGTCTTTTGCAACCATTGACGAACGTTGCGGTTAAATCACGCGTTCCTGTGGCGATGAAAGACACAAACGACCACTGGGTGGCGTTGTCTTACCGTGCACGTACTTTTATGATCGATCCTTCTTTCGTTAAACCAGGCGAAATCACTGATTACGCGGATCTTGCTGATCCTAAATGGGCAGGTCGTATCTGCCTAAGAACCTCTAAAGGCACTTACAATGTTGCTTTGATTGCAAGCATGGTTGTACACAAAGGTGAAGCGGAAGCAAAAGCGATCATGGCTGGCATCCTTGAAAACTTGTCTACAGACGTTTTCCCAAATGACACAGCGATGATGACAGCGATCACAAATGGTCAATGTGATATCGGTATCGGTAACACATACTATTTGGGTCAAATGTTAGCGCAAAATCCAAACTTCCCAATCAAGCCTCTTTTTGCAAATCAAGACAGCACAGGAACACATATCAATGGTTCTGGTATCGGCGTTGTGAAGTACTCTAAAAAAGCGGCGTTAGCACAAGAGTTCATTTCTTTGCTATTGTCTGAACCGGCGCAATTGCACTTGTCTTCATTGCATATGGAATATCCAGCG
>CAMLMF010000088.1 GCA_946480995.1 uncultured Bdellovibrio sp.
TGGAAAAGGCACGGGATTGGGCTTGAGTATTTCGCGGGCTTTGATGGAAAAGATGGGAGGAAAACTCTATTTAGACTCTAGTCGAGATCACACTACATTTGTGATTCAGTTTAAGAGGGCTTTAACAAATCCCCTTGGAATGTCTCCGACAGACAAAGTATAGTGAACAGATGTTGAAGCACACCATTTTAGTCGTCGAGGACGAATCAGATTTAAGAGAAGCTATGAAGGCTCTTTTAGAAACCCATTATAATGTAGTGATGGCTGAAAATGGTTATGCGGGTCTTAAGAGCTCTGTTCGCCAAGCTCCGAATTTAATTCTGATGGATTTAAAAATGCCGACAATGGATGGCTTTGAAGCTTGTCGCTTGTTTCGGGCGGATCCAGAACTAAACCAGGTGCCCATTTTAATTGTTTCGGGTTTTGCTACGGATGAGGACAAGCGACGCGCTTTAGAAATGGGTGCTAACGAATTTATTCCAAAGCCTTTCGACTTCGACTATTTAATGGGGCGAATTCGCGCCTATCTTCCCGATGATGAAAAAATGGTGTCGTCACAGAAAACTCTTACTCAAGGGACCTTATTGAAGTTGGGCGCCATTGAAATGGATCTCGCTGCCGGGAAGGTGTCGATCCAGAAAAAGGATGTGCATTTTAGTCAGCTGGAATTCCGCTTGCTGCAGCTACTTGTTGCCAATTACGAACGTTTGGTGAGTCGCGAAGTTATTATCGAAAAGGTCTGGGCTGGCGAGAACGTCTCTAGTAAAATCATGGCCCCGCATTTTGTTTCTGTCCGCAACAAGATTCAGGGGTGCGGATATGAGATTGCCTCGGTTTACGGCAAGGGTTATCTTATTCGCCCGTCTGGTGTTTAAGTAACTAAAAACACTTGGTTTTATTCCGATACTTAGGATCTTAATCATTTAAACTATCACAATCTTCTAAATCTTCTAAATATTTTTCCGATAAGTTATTCGTGGCCATCTCTTGAAGTAGATACTCTCCCTTTGGCCGCAAAAATGGATGACTTGGAGGACGTTATGGGGTTCGGAAAATTGGGTGTTAAAGGTAAAGTTTTAGGGGTCTGTCTTATATTGAGTCTTGTGCTGGTCGGTGTTGGCGGAGTCTCGTTTTTCGGCGCACAAAAAGTGATTCACAGCTACGAGAAGGTAGCAAACATCGGTCTGCCGAATGTGGATCATACTTCTCAGTTGTACCTGCATTATCAAGGTGTTCGTATTCATCTCCGTACATTGGGTTTACCGGGGCTTACGGAGCAGCAGCAAACTGATGCTGTTGCCGGTGTTACCCATGAAATCGCGGCATACGAAGAAGTCGTAAGGGAAATGTCGCAGAATTCATTTCCTCCAGAAGAGCAGGAATTATTTAATAAAGTCGACGAGGCGTGGAAAGCCTTCCATGCAGTCGGGGTCAAAGTCTTAGCAGATCAGAAGTTAGGAACCCCAGAAGCAAAAGAGCGAATGCTCAAGGTCTTCCTTGTTGATTGTCCAGAGAAGGCCGAAAAATACAAAGTGGCTATCGACGGACTCATGCAATACCACCACAAAACTGCCAGCGCATGGGCTTTAGAATCAAAAAACGCAACGGAGCGCATGAATACAGAAATGTTGATTGTGATTTTGGTCGGCGCGTTCTTAGGCTTAATTTTGGGATATGTTTTCGCAACTTCTTTGGCAAAAACAATTAACTCTGTGGCCAGCAGCCTTTCTGAGGGGACTGTCCAAGTGAATCAAGCCGCGCAACAAATCTCTACTTCGGCGCAAACATTGTCACAAGCTGCGACGACTCAGGCCTCATCCTTAGAGGAAACAGTGGCAACCCTTGAAGAATTAACGGCGATGGTACGACAAAATTCGGAAAATGCTAAAGTTGCTTCCAGCCTGTCCGCTGACGCGCGCGAAAACGCCGTTCAAGGCGAAGAGCAGATGAAGCAATTAATCGCTGCGATCAAAGGCATCTCGGAAGACTCAAAGAGAATCGCTGAGATCACAACAGTTATTGACGATATCGCTTTCCAAACAAATCTTTTAGCTTTGAATGCTTCAGTCGAGGCGGCGCGGGCCGGAGAGCAAGGTCGAGGTTTCGCGGTGGTCGCAGAAGCGGTTCGCAACTTGGCGGCGCGCAGTGCTGAGTCTGCAAAAAGTATTAATGCTTTGATTTCTGAAAGCGTTGAGAAAATCAGTACGGGTGTTCGCCAGGCTAGCGAAGGCGGCGAAACTTTAACTGAAATTGTTAAGTCGATCAAAAAAGTTTCAGATCTAAATTTGGAAATCGCTACAGCCAGCGAAGAGCAATCAAACGGCATCGTACAAATTGGCAAGGCGATGAATCAGTTGGATCAGGTAACCCAAGAAAATGCCGCGGCTTCGGAAGAGTCCGCAGCGGCTTCAGAAGAGTTGTCTGCTCAAACAAACACGCTTCGTGAAAGCGTGGTCATCTTAGAACAAGTTGTTTCGGGGAAAGCATCTTAACCGGAATAATAAGTTCTCGACTTCGCTTTGGAGAGAGCGGAGCCCCATCCTCAAGCCCTCGGGTAACCCCCCGGGGGCTTTCTTTTTTCACATGAACTTAAGCTGTTCGCCGACGAGCTTTTTTAGGTTTTCAACATAGCCAAGATATTCTTCCAGGTCTAAGCGTTCGTCCGGGCGAATGTGGGCGTTGGTGGCATTGTAAGCCGTCAGTTCAATGATATCGGCGTGGGAAGAAATTGCGGGAAAGTTGCTTTCTTCAAGAACTTCCATCAACGCATCTAAGTCATGGTCGTCTTCAGGATAGCTTAAGTGGCGCATATCACAGAGAGCTTTTAAATATTTTTCGCAAGCCTGCGCCAGGTTATAGCCGACGGTGTCGTGTTCCTTGTCGTTGGAAAGTAACTTCTTCGCCAGATCCAAGTCTTCTTGGGCTTTTAAGATAAGGGATTTTGCGTGTGCGCTCATGCAGGTCCTTTGCGAGGGGTGTAGTTCACTCTATTCCGACTTTTGTCTAGAACCAAGAAAATATGCAGGCGGCAGTAAGATTGTATTTCGAGAAATAAAAAAGGCTGACTTTGCAGTCAGCCTTTTTCGTTTTTAACCGTGAACGGTAAAAACTATTTCGCCTCTTTAAGATGGCGTTCGATGATTTCTTTGAATTCTGCGAATGGGTAAGCACCACGCAATGAAACACCGTTGATCAAGAAGCCTGGCGTACCAGAGAAGTCGAATTTACGAGCTTCGTCCATGTCCGCTTCGATGCGTTTAGCAATAGCTTCGCTGCTAAGGTCTTTTTCAAGTTTTTTCATGTCAGCGCCGACTTTTTTAGCAGTGTCTTTTAAAAGACCTTCTTTTTTTGTACGGAACTCACCTTGGTTTGCAAAGATCAAGTTGTAGAACTTTTCAGCTTTTGCATGGTCTTGCATTGCAATTGCTTCAAAGTATTTTGCTGCAGGCATCGCCATTGGATGGAATTCCAAAGGAAGATGTTTGTAAACTACACGCACGTCTTTTGGATATGCTTTCATGACTTCGTCTACTGTTGCGTGACCTTTAGAGCAGTATGGGCACTCAAAGTCAGAGTATTCGATGATCGTGATTTTTGCGTCTTTTGGTCCAAAGATAACGCGGCCTTCTTCAACCACTGGTTTCAATGGGTTGGCAAATTCTGCGTCACGTTTTTTGCTTTCATCAGCAACAGCTTTTTCTTGTGCTTTACGTTGTGCACCCTGAGCCGCTTTATTCACCACTTCGATGAATTGCTCTGGATCTTTTTCGATAGCCGCGAAAACGATGCTTGGATCTTTTTCTACTGCTTCTTTAAGTTGTTTTGCCGATGGGGCGCAGTTTACTAGGGAAAGTGCTAAAGCACCGATTCCGAAAAACTTAATTGCTTTCAATGTTTCCTCCGAGATGGATGATTAAAGTTTTTGAGCCCTTTTATTTGACAATAAATTTTGATTTGAGGGAAGGAAAAAATCCCAGGCCTAGGTCTGGATGATTCTGGCCTTGTTTCACGACGCAAGGTCCTTAGAATTAAAAACATGAAAAAAACAAAACTATTTTTAACAGTCGCTCTTCTTGTATTTTGCCAGCATGCTTCTGCCGGTTTGCTGTTTAACTATTCACAATTGGCACTGAAAGACTTGGATCAGATGACAAGCTTGGTCAACGACAAGGTTCGGGAGTCTAAGAAATCTGCAAGTGGCAAAGTGGTCCCATTGAAAGAAGCATTGCAAGCTGTTTATTCTCGCCCGAACGATGACGACATGATCGAAAAAATTGTGGCTCCTTTGCGCAGCAATTTAGATGAATTGGAGTCCTGGGAAAAAACGGTCAGTCAATTAACTGACGAAGCCATCAACGCTATTCGCAACCCTAAAGCATTTAAGCCCGTGGTGCAGATGACCTATGTGATTTTTCTGGAAAACCTACTGGCAGAAGTCAAACCGTACATAAAAAAAGAAGGCTTTGAACGCGCTCTCGTCGAAAGAGTTCGCGACGCTAAACTGACGATTTCGAAAGAAGCGACTCAAGAAAGACAGTTGCGTGGCATGCGCGCGACAACTTCTCCTTCTGATATTGCCGCAAAAATTCTGTCTCAGAATAGCGAAAACACGAAGTCCTCTTCAGCTGAAGAGCAGTAAATTGCCCCGCGAGGGCAGTTTTTTCCCTCGACCAGACTGGCTCAGAGTCCTTTTCGACTCTTGGCCAGCGTCAAACGTTAGATCTCCTCAAGTCACAAAAAATCGCCTCAAATTGACTCAAGTTCCTAGGAACACCTACCGATATAGACAACATGAGAAGTGGGCTGGATGCCCTGCCTGAGAAATCAGGATGAGCAATTAGGAGGATCGATGTTTCTTCAAGGCGATTTGCAAACAGTGTTTGATGCACTCTATTCAGTAGGGGCGATTGAGCCAGTTTTGAAATTGGATTGGAGTGCAGTTACGAAAGAGATGATGGCCGAGCCACAGATCATAAGTGACGCGTTTCATATCATCAATGCCTGCAGCGGAAACAGAGAACTTCTAGTTCAAAAGCTCCACATGATGGATCCGAAATCCGTCAACTATATCGCGATGGAGGTTGCGCGTGAGTTCTGTGAGTTTCAAGACCGTAAAGAGCTGCATTAAATTTGTCGCTGTGCTTATGTGTGCTTCCTCGACAGCTTCGGCTTGGGAAGTGGACTTTTCACGCCGCCAAGTGGACTTCAACAAAGTAAAAAACGAAGATCGTTTGCCTGCCAGCATTCAAGAAGATCAAGCCGCGTCGATTTTGACGAAGGTTTTTGATTCGGTTGAACCGGCCCAAGACATCGTGATCATGAATACTGATAAAGGTTTCGTCCCAGAAACTGTGCGCCTTAAAAAAGGTGGCAACTATCGTATCCATGTCGTCAACGTGAATGGTAAAGAAAAAAATGTCAGCTTCGTGCTGGATGCTTTTTCTGAGCATCACAACACTGTCTTTGGTGAACAAAAAACTTTCAGTGTGTCGCCGAAAACCGATGGTATCTTTTCTTACCAATGCCCGGAAACAGCCGTGCAAGGAAAGTTTATTATCTATACGGACGCGGGCGCTGCTGATCGCAAACCGGCTTCGAACTAAGCCAACCAAGACTTAGACAAGGACACATTAGCATGTCGAACTCAGACGTTTTCAAACAGACCATTCAGCAGAATTTGGGTCCTGTTTTGAAGTATCTTGAAGACAAGGGCGTGTCTGAGATTTTAATCAATGGTCACAAAGAAATTTTTGTCGAAAGAAAAGGAAAGCTCGAGCGCGTGCCCGAAGCTTTTCCTTCCGAAGACGACTTGCGCGCGGCTGTGAACAGCATCGCACAAAGTGTCGGCCGTCGTATCGATGATGAATCACCGCGCTTAGATGCACGTTTGCCCGATGGTTCTCGTATTGCCGCGGTCATTCCGCCGATGTCACGCAAAGGCACGACGCTGTCGATTCGTAAATTCACCAATAATAAAATTACTTTTGCCGATTACATTAAGCTGGGTGCGATCACTGAAGATGGCGCGCGGTTTTTAGATATCTGCATGTTCTTAGGTAAAAATATCATAGTCAGCGGTGGTACGGGTTCGGGTAAGACAACTTTGTTGTCGTTGCTGTGCACGCGCATTCCTAAGGGCCAGCGTGTGATGGTGATCGAAGACTCTTCTGAATTGCAAGTCGACTATGAACACGTGGTGATGTTTGAAACTCGTCAAGAGGATCAAATGGGCAAAGGTGCTGTGACGATCAAAGATCTTTTGAAAAGTGCTTTGCGTTTGCGCCCGGATCGCATCATTGTCGGGGAAGTTCGTTCCAGTGAAGCTTTGGAATTATTAAATGCGATGAACACCGGCCACAAAGGTTGCATGGGCACGGTCCACGCCAACACGCCGGAAGATGCGATCGTACGTTTAGAAGCCTTAGCTCAAGGTGGAGATTCGAAGATCAGCGAGAAGGCTTTGCGTTCGCAAGTGATCTCGGCAATCGAGATTATCGTGCAAGTTTCACGTTTTTCTGACGGATCTCGACGCATCTCTCACATCAGCGAAGTGCGCGGATTTAATGCGGATGGCTCATACAACGTCGTTCCAATCTTTGAAATGTCCAGATTGACTCGCCGTCCCGACGGAACGCTCGAAGGAAAGCTGCAGCCGACTGGTAACGTTCCGGCCTTCATGGACGAGATCATCGACAATAAGCTGCCATTTCCCAAAGCAAAATTCCAAAAAGCGGCCTAAGGAGGCTCGCTTGCGCCTCCTTAACTCAAGGCATTAAAAAAAGAACAGAAAAACCCTGTTTTGGGTGTTTATTGCAGAGGGAAACTAAGCTAAACCTTCTACGTGCATTTTAGTTGTAAGATCTCCAACACAGTCTTGAATATTTTAGAGCAGCAGGGTGAAGACCTGACGCCGCTTTATGAGCAGACCCATCTGCCGATGGAACTGTTGCGGGACCCGTCGTACTGGATCAGTGCGCCGGACATGGAAAACTTTTTGGAGACGGCCCTGCGCTTGCCACTGAAACAAGATGGCAATGTTTTACAAAAAGCCGGGCACGAAGGTCCAACGTTGCGTTCGTGGGGAGTGCTCGACAGCGTTCTGCGCATGATGCCTCGTCCGCAGGAAATTTTTAATAAGCCGGAACAATTTCTTTCGTATTTTATTTCGCCAAAACCGCCAATCGAAAATTTACGTCGTGACGAAGAAAGCATTTCTTTTGATCTGCCTTTGCCGGCGGAACAATACCCATTGGTGACGTCATATTTAAAAGCGGCATTTGAATCATTGCCTGTTTACGTGGGGCAACCCCCGGCGAATTGTGAATGGAACGGCATTACGATTAAGCTGAGCTGGTCGACGCAGCAAAATTCTATCTTCAGTGAAAGTGTTGGCCACCAAGTCAGCCCCGCACTTTTCCAAAGCTTGATCGAAGATTTACAAAGTACGCAACGTGAACGCGAAGACTTGCAAAAGTACGTAGGCGACCTGGAAGAAAAGATTCGCAACTTCGAAAAACAAAAAGTGCAATTGCAAGTGCAAGGTGCGGAAACAGTGGCCACGGCTTCATTGCTGCCACACGAAGGAACCTTAGCTCATTTACAATTCGACAGTGAATCGCCATCGTACGTTTTGAATCAAAACTTAGCGCGCATGCATGACTACATGGTGCGTGCACAGCAGTTGATCACAATGTTGGTCGCACAAGGTAAGTTGACTCCTGCCGCGAAAGAGGCGATGCGCCGAGTGGATTGGGAACACGTTAAAACTCAATACCCACGCACGGTGTTCGAGAGCATGGAAATCGTAAAAAAAATTAACAGCAAAAATTCATCTAAAGAAGGAAATCATCATGTCTGAAATTATCAGCGTAGTATCTCGTGAAATTCTGGATAGCCGCGGTAATCCTACAGTGGAAGTTGAAGTTAAAACGGCGGACGGCAACATGGGCCGAGCTGCTGTACCATCGGGCGCCTCAACAGGTGCACATGAAGCTTGTGAACTGCGTGATGGCGATAAAAATCGTTTCCTAGGTAAAGGCGTTTACAAAGCCGTAGACAACGTGCGCGAAAAAATCGCTCCAGAAATCTTGGGCCTGCAAGTGACTGAGCAAGTTTACATCGACAAAATCTTACGCGAACTCGACGGCACTGAAAACAAAGCTAAATTGGGCGCTAATGCGATTCTGGGCGTTTCTTTGGCGGTGGCTAAGGCTGCAGCAGCTGATAGCAAATTGCCGCTGTATCGCTATGTAGGAGGCTCTCAAGCGTGCCGTTTGCCGGTACCTTTGATGAACGTTCTTAATGGCGGTATGCACGCCGACAATGGTCTAGACATTCAAGAGTTCATGATCGTGCCAACGGTGAATAACTCGTACGCGGAATCGTTAAGAGCCGGCACCGAGATCTTTCACACTTTGAAAAAAATCTTAAATAAAAAAGGTCTTTCAACAGGCGTCGGCGACGAAGGTGGCTTTGCTCCCAAGTTAACTTCGA
>CAMLMF010000089.1 GCA_946480995.1 uncultured Bdellovibrio sp.
ACATCCGCGATTCACAAAAAATGCATGAGCTTTTTCAAAAACACCAATTTTCGGGTGTTTTGAATTTCGCAGCCGAATCCCACGTTGATCGTTCTATCGAAAGCCCGAACATCTTTGTTGAAACAAATGTTTTGGGCACTTTGAATCTTTTAAAAGAAAGCCTTTCGCTGTTTGAAAAAAAGGGCTCTTTCAAATACCTGCAGGTCAGTACTGATGAAGTGTATGGCACTTTGCAAATGGACGACCCGGCATTTACTGAAAACACGCCGATTGCTCCGAACAGCCCGTACAGTGCTTCCAAAGCCAGCGCGGATCTTTTGTGTCGTTCGTTCTTTGAAACTTTCAAATTGCCTGTGGTGATCACTCGTTGCTCAAACAACTATGGCCCCCTGCAAGTCGAAGAAAAATTTATTCCTTTGATGATCAAGCGTGCGCTAGCCAATGAATCTTTGCCGATTTACGGTTCTGGCATGAATATCCGCGATTGGATTTACGTCGACGACCACAATGAAGGCGTTTGGCGCGCATTCACAAGCGGCAAGGCCGGCGAAGTCTATAACTTCGGTGGCGATTCAGAAAGACAAAACCTGGACGTAGCGAAGATGATTTTAAAGCACCTAGACAAACCAGAAAGCCTTTTAAATTTTGTCCAAGACCGCAAAGGCCATGACTTCCGCTATGCGATTAATTTTTCTAAAGCAGCCAAAGAGTTAAACTGGAAGCCAACAGTGAAATTCGAAGAACAAGGTTTATTACGCACGATTGAGTACTATAAAAATCTATGGGCGAAATAAAAGTTCTTCACTGCATTCACTCCCTGTCGTGGGGAGGCCTTGAAATTTATACGGTGGAGCTGATTCAAAAGCTTGCCGCCGCGGGTGTTCGCCAGAAAGTGCTATGCGCTGCCCAGGGCCGAGTTGCAGAAGAACTTAAAAAGTCCGGCGTGGAGCTTGTCACTTTTCCTGAAAAGAAGCTGTCAAAACTAAAAACGGCTTCTTTGATTCGTAAGATCATCCGAACGGACAAGATCACCCATTTACATTCACACACACGTTTGGATATGTGGGCTTGTGCTTTGGCCCTGTTCGCTCGCAAAACCGGGCCTCGACATATTTACAACCTGTACATGAACGCAACACCGAAGCAGGATTTTGTGCATCGCTGGTTGTTTTCAAAGGTCGATGCGCTGTGCAGTTCTTCTGAAAACATCTTAGCCGATGTTAAAAAGAATTTCCCCATTGATCCTAAAAAATTGCACTTGGTCCGCTACGGGCGCAATACCGAATCCTTCATCCCCTACCCCAAAGAACGCCAAGACTTGCGCGCGCTTTATCGCGCCAGCGACAACACCATGGTCATTGGCACTTTATGCCGTATTGATCCAGGCAAAGGTGTGCGCGAACTAGCGCAGTCTTTAGAACACCTGAATGACAATGAGTTGGGCAAAGTTCAATTGTGGATCATCGGTGATCCCACGATCATCGGCAAAACAGCTGAGGGTGCGCCCACTCCTTCGCCTGAGTCCGCAGAGCTTTTGGCGTGGCTTAAAAAATTAAACCAGAATCCTCGCTATAAAGACTCTTTGGTTTTGATTCCGTTTCAGAAAAATTATGTTCCTTACATCGACGCCCTTGATCTTTTTGCCTTGGCTTCTTACAACGAAACTTATTCTTTAAGTGTCCTTGATGCCATGATGATGGCAAAACCCGTGATCGGCACCAATACCGGGGGCACCCCGGAACAAGTGGGTGCAAACGAACGCGGGCGCTTGGTCGAAGCCCACTCTGCGGAATCAATAGCTGAAGCCGTGCGTTTTTACTTACAAAACCCCGAAGTAGCCAGCACGCAGGGAATTCAAGCCCAACGGTGGGCCCTTGAAAAGCATCAGTGGCCGCAAACTTTGCAGCATTTTTTAAACCTTTATCGCAGTCTTTAATTTGAAAACTTTAATTCCGGAACGTTCCTAGAAAGAAATCCATGTTTTTCCTTCGCAAGCTTAAGATGATTTATTTGGTATTTAAAAATGCCATGGACCCGCAACCTAAATACGTTTTTGAAATGTCCAACACTGCTGCAAAAATGTCATCGCCTGCGGATGTGACGACTTTGATGAACTAGGTGTATGGACGACATCCCAATTTAGAAGTCTTGCTTAAAGCCGGCAAAGACAGCTTTGAAACGGATTTATTAAAGCTAAAATCCTTACCTGAAGGCACCTTGGGACGTATTTATGCCGAGCACATGTTAGAAAATAATTTAGATCCAAAATTTTACGTAGGATCTAAGTTTTCAGACCACGACGTAGCTGGCCGCAAGTGGGAATACTTTCGCGTTTATTCACTACAAAGCCATGATGTGTGGCATGTTCTTGCCGGTTACAAAACTGACTATCTGGGTGAAATCGGTGTTTTTTCATTCCTATTCGGTCAAGTCTCTGTGTCGTTATATTTGTTAATCACGGCCAGCATTGCCATGCATCCAATTTTTGGCCGAAAACGCTTAGACAGCCTGCAAGCGTTTCAAAATATTTCTGATGGCTTTCGCATGGGTCGCGCCGCAAAAAGCTGTCTGGGTGTGAATTGGGATGAACACTGGCATCGAGATATCGCCGATGTTCGTCGTGATTTAAATATTATTCTGCCGGCTTAAGTGCTGTTCCCACATTAAGGCCGAACGACAGATCTTTTCTAGGTCATCATGTTCGGCCTGCCAACCAAGAGTTTCTTTTAGTTTTGTCGAGTCTGAAACAAGCCACGGGGAATCCCCAGGTCGTCGTTCGGCCCTGACGACAGAAAACCTATTCTGCGAAACTTTCTGCATGGCCTTAAGGACTTCGGCCACCGAATATCCACGCCCATAACCGCAGTTAAATTCCTGCGAAGTCCCCTCACTTAACAAACGCTGCAAAGCCAGAACGTGAATCTGGGCAATGTCTTCGATATGAATGTAATCACGTACACAGGTGCCATCTTCTGTCGGATAGTCATCGCCGTAAATACCGACTTCAGAAATCTTTCCTAAAGCCGCTTGGGCTGCCACGTGA
This sequence comes from uncultured Bdellovibrio sp., assembly GCA_946480995.1. The sequence continues at coordinate 3,044 of CAMLMF010000089.1, forward strand.
ATCAGGTGGTAAGCATTGCGTGTGCGCTGCCCGTTTGTGCCATCTAGGGAGGCTCCTGCGACATTAAAGTAACGTAAAATGGTGTACTTCAGATCAGAGATGCGCGCAAAGTCCTTAAGGATTTCCTCACAAATAAGCTTTGATCGACCGTAAGGATTGATCGGCAATTTCGCGGCTGACTCATTAATAAGTTTTTCAGAACTGGCATCACCAAAGACGTTGGAGGTTGAAGAAAACACAATGTTTTGCACACGCGTTTCTTGTGCGGCTTGCAACGTAGACAATAGACCCAGAACATTATTGTCGTAATATTCCAGCGGCGCTTGCATGGATTCTTTCACATTTAATTTCGCCGCAAAGTGGATCAACGAAGAAACCTTATGATCAACCATTACTTGCGTTAGTAATTTTCGGTCGCGAATATCCCCTTGAACAAACAAAGCTCGCGGATCTATGGCTTCTGCAAAGCCCGTGGATAAATTATCAAACACGACGACTCTGTGATTTCTTTGCAAAAGGCGCGTCACGGTGTGCGAGCCGATATAGCCAGCTCCCCCGGTCACTAAGACTGTGGTCTTTTCATTTGCCTTGTGCATACCTATTTTAAGATTAAAGAGGCGTATTTTTCTTTATTGTTTTGCAAATACTTAGGAAAGTCCTGATCAATTTCGACAAAGCGCGAATCGATATCTTGCCCATATAAACTGCCACCCTTGCGGATGATCGCTTCTACTTTCGCAGGATCCTTGTATTCACCCTTGTTGTGTTCTTTGTGAGCATAGGCTTCGATTTTTTCAATCACCTTCGCTGCCCCACCAAGGTAGCTAAAATGCCAGCCCCCGTTTGGAATGATCGTAATCTTATCTGTGCTCTGACGGTTTTCACGATGCAAACGTGTGCTTTTAATATCTTTGATGTCTTTATAATTTAACATCACTGTGCCATACCAAGGCATGTATCCATCCACAAGAGGGATCGGTTCTGGATAACGATTCACGAAGCAATTTAAATAATAATAAAAAAGCTTTTGCTGAAAAACTTTGATCCCTGGCTTCTTTGCGTATTCTAAAACCAATTCTGGGCGAGGAATTTCATCCACGTCAGATATAATGATCACATCATCGGGTTTGGCGTTTTTTAACCCACGCAGGATCTGTTCTTTTTGATGATCGTCATAATCCCAAGTTTTTGGCACGCGCCATTTCGCAAAAAAACCAGGATATTCATCAACGATGATATGCTCAATCTTGTGCAAGAAGGGTTTAAATCTTTCTTTATTTTGTTCAAAAAACAACGGCTTTTCTTTTTTCTGAAAAGTACGAGTCGCTTCCACCAAGACAAATTTATCAACAACATCGTTTAAAGTGTTTAAACGGATTTCTAAAAGATCCATCTCGTTAAAAAAAGCAAAACAATCGTAAATCATACGTTCCTCATTACTTGCTGATATACTTCGTAAGTTTTTCTGGCGCACTCTTCCCAGGTAAATTTCTGCGCTTGTTTATAACCTTGCGCGATTAACTTTTCACGCAGGCCTTTTTCTAAAATATTCTTCATACCTTCAGCTATTTCTTCAGGTTTTTCACAATCAACCAAAAGTGTGGCGTCGCCACTGACCTCTGCCAAAGCGCCGTGATTGCTTGTCACCACAGGACAACCCATTTGCATCGCCTCAAGCACTGGCAAACCAAAGCCTTCATAAAAAGATGGAAATACGAACGCCAACGCGCGCGAATAAAGCTCAGGCAGCATTTCGTTGGGCACATAGTCTAGGCGCAGAATTGATTCCTTAAAAAGGGACTTTTGCAAAGCCGCCTTGATCTGTTCTGCGCCGAATCCCCAACCACCAGCCAAAACCAAATGTCCCTGCCCGCCAGCTTTTTTGTAAATTTCAAAGGCGCGAATCACACCCAAAACATTTTTACGTTTTTCAACAGTGCCAAGAAATAAAAAATAATCTTCTGGCAGATCAAACTTTTTTGATCCCGAATTTGTTAGGGTGACGCGGTCACAGCCAAAATGCGTGACATAGACCTTATTTTGCAAATTCGGAAAATACTTAAGTATTTCGTTTTTGGTAAATTCGGTGTTGGCAATAACGCCAGACAAATGGGGCGACAGCAGGACATCCGATAGATTTTTAATGCCTCTTTCGTAAAAATCTTCCGTGTTATACTTCTGTTCAAAGACCACCATGTCATGGACAGTCACAACCAACGGCACATTCCCACGGGTATTAAACTTAAAATCAGGACCGTGATAAAGGGTCTGTTCCGTTGCAAAGATCGTCCACGGAAAAAGCACACGGCATTTTCTTTGAATGAACGTCTGGATTTTTTTTAGTTTTTTAAAGCGCGAAACTTTAACAACGGGAACTAAATCAACTTCGGAATTCACCACGGGCAGATGCTGCAGGAGTTGCTGTATATAAACGCCAACTCCCGTAACTTTTTGCGGATTTAAAGTGCTAACATCAAATAGTATTCTCATGGAATGCCTATGAATCTTAAGCCCTGGACAAGCAGGACGACAAGAACATAGGCAAAGAGGTTAAAGGCAACAAGTTGCGTTAACGCGAAACTCCATGAACCACTCTCACGAATTTGTACGCCGACTGTGGACATACACTGCAGGGCAATTAAGAAAAACACCATCAATCCAATTACCGAGCTGACAGTAAAGATTTTCTCCCCTTGCGCATTGGTTGCAGTACTCATTTGCGTCAACAACGCCTGCTGCTGGGTATCCTCGTCAGTATCGGTGATGTTAAACGTCAAGGCCATTGACGACACAAAAACCTCGCGGGCCGCAAAGGCTGAAATCAGCCCCACACCCACACGCCAGTCGACACCCATCGGGTGCACCACGGGCTCAATCACTTTGCCCAGTTGTCCGATATAGCTTTGTTCTAACTTATCGTGAGCATCGGTTAATTCATAGCGTGGGAACGTAGTCCCCGCCCAAATTATCACGGCAAAAGTAAAAATAATCGGCCCCGCCCGTTTTACATAAGACCATGTGCGCGTCCACGACTGGCGCAACAACACACGAAGCTTCGGACGACGATAAATAGGCAGTTCCATCATGAAAAACGAAGGCTCACGGGCTGGGATAAACTTACTGACCACACCCGCGGCAAAAACACCGACAATGATTGAGCCTAAATACAAGGCAGCCAAGGAAAGACCGGCCTTAAGAGGATCCCCGTGGAACAAAAATGAAATCATCAAAGCATAGACCGGCAAGCGAGCCGAACAGCTCATCAGCGGAATCACGAAGGCCGTGATCATGCGGTCTTTCTTTGACGGAATATTTCGAGTCGCAATAATCGCTGGCACCGCACAGGCAAAGCCCGACAGCAAAGGTACGAAGGAACGACCGCTCATACCCAGAGCTGAAAAAGGGCGATCGATTAAAGTCGCCGCTCGCGCTAAATAGCCCGAGCTTTCTAAAATTCCGATGCCGATAAATAAAATAAAAATTTGCGGAACAAAAACCAAGAAGGCGGCAAAACTTGAAACCACACCGTTGGCTAAAAAGTCTGCCCATAAAGTGTCCGGGCCTAAAGCCGCGACCGTTTCATTTAAAGTTGTAAACCATCCGTCAATAAAATCCATAAACGGAGCGGCCAACCAGTACACGCACGAAAACAACCCACCCATGATTAAAATGAAAAACAAGAAGCCAAAGATTGGATGCAAAAGAACGCGATCTAATTTTTCTGTGGTGGCAACGATTTTATTTAAACGCTGTTGCACGTTTTTTGTTTTGTGATTTAAAGCTTCGCTGGCGATAAATTCGCACTCTTTTAATTTTTTTTCTTGCAGCTCAAAACCCCAAGGAACTGGGCGCGCAGGAGGCGCTTTTAATTCAAGCTTTAAGGTTTCGGCGACGATCTCTTGTAAACCCCCTGCCAACAAACCATCAAAGGCCAACACAGGACAGCCCAGAGTTTTACGCAAGTAATCCATATCGACATCAAGACCTTCACGACGAAGCAAGTCCGCCATAGTCACGACCACGATCATCGGAAAACCAGTTTCTTTAAGTTGCATCACCATCTGCAGATGACGCGACATCTGGGTGCCGTCGATCACCACAATGACGCCAGACACTTGCTCGACTTTGGGATTTTCATAAAGAGCCCGCAACGTCACCCACTCATCCGCACTTTTCGGATGCAGACTGTAGGTTCCCGGTGTATCCATCAGTTGCAACGAGTGATCACCTAAATGGCCCGCAAGATGGCCCAAAGAAAATTCCACGGTAGCACCTGGATAGTTCACCGTTTTAAAGCGCGAACCTGTTAACCAGTTGTATAAAGTTGTTTTGCCTGAGTTCGGAGAACCCACCAACGCGATGGTTTTGTTTTGAACCTTTAGTTCAGTTTCACTAGAGCGCATGCCGCTTCCTCATTTCGCAGAGCCAGAAAACTTGTATTGAAGCGAATCAACAGAGGCCCACCAAAAGGCGCGCGACCTAAAATCAACAGACTGGTGCCGATCCGGATTCCCATTTCATGCAGACGTTCGCGGAAGATATCTTCACCAGCAAAACCAGTGACTTCGACGACTTTACCAGTCTTTATTTTAGGGTCTAAAAGATTCATGCATTACCTCTGAAAATCGACATCCTTCTTGTTAAGGGGGGTCTGCGACAAAGGGAAGCTCTTTGCCCCCCTGCTGGCCAATTGAAAATCTACTGATAATCACCCTCAAATACACCCCCCTCCGGGGTCGAGAAAACCTCAGCCAAAGTCCGGTTTTTCTGGATCCGCATTAAGTTCAGTCCAGCAAGACCGATCTGAAGTCTGTATGGATTTAAGTATTAAGACCACCCTTGGAATTATCAGCTTTGTTACTTTAACTTCCGTCACCGCCCATGGCGCCGATGTGGTGTACGTCCCGGATTTTTGTAAGCCCGAACTGCTTACTTTAACTGTGACCAACAAAACCGCGACAGCGCAGCGCTTATGGACCCAGGTTCGCTTTGAGCAAGAAGTTCAAGAAACAGATTATGATGTCGATGCCAAAGCGCAGATTAAAATTTTAGGGACGCAGTTTTTACGCACGGCCATGGCTTTTTCGATCAAATCGTGGACGGCAAATAGCTTACAAATTCACGCCAGTTGCGAAGGTGGTTTAAGCTTTCCGTTAAGTTCTGTAACGTCACCAACAGCTTCCCACGTGCTGCCTGCGGGCACTCGCACGGTGAAAATGCATTTGTTAAACCTTTACTTAAAGTCTAATGCCATTCACCTTAAAGCCTTCGCCGCTTCAGGTACTGTGCTAGGTGAAAAGTCACTTCAGATTGAGAACTATTATGATACGCACGCGTTGAAGTGGTCTTTTGCTGAAGATGTTCGCAAAATTGAAATTGTTGGCGAGGCTCGCCTCAGCTCTTTGCTTTTTTA
>CAMLMF010000090.1 GCA_946480995.1 uncultured Bdellovibrio sp.
TTTAAGGAATTGGTTCATTTAAAAAATTTACGAAATTTCGCCGACTTAGTCATTCTCCTGGCGGCGAACCTTGACCTAGGCCCTGTGGTACGGCACATAGATAGTCCTAACGCAGGCCCAATAAATGCTGAAAATAAATGAGATTTTCTATAGTATCCAAGGCGAAACGACATATGTGGGAATTCCCACGGTCTTTGTGCGCCTGACGGCCTGCAATCTGCGCTGCACCTACTGTGACACCAAGTATTCCTATTATGAAGGTGAAATGCAGGATCTGGAAAAAATCTTAGGTGAAATCGATTCCCACAAAGCGCCGGCTGTTTGCATCACGGGGGGCGAGCCCTTGTTGCAAAAAGAAGTGCACACACTGATGACGACTTTATGCGATCGCGGCTATAAAGTTTCTTTAGAAACCAGCGGCTCAAAAAGTATTGAGCATGTTGATCCACGCGTAAAAATTATTTTAGATGTGAAAACTCCTGACAGCGGCGCCGCAAATTCTTTCATCATGGACAACATTCGCTTTTCCACGCCCAGCACGGAATACAAGTTTGTGATCTGTTCTGAAGAAGATTTGAACTGGTCTGAAGGATTCTGCCGTCAACATAATTTATTCGAAAAATTTGTGGTTTTATACAGCCCATCATACGGCCAAGTATCTGAACGCTGGTTGGCAGAAAATATTTTGCAAAAAAATTCATCTGCAAGGTTGCAATTACAACTGCATAAGTATATTTGGTCATCCGAAACACGCGGAGTATAGGACTGCACTTTAGAAACCTAAGGTCGTCCATCCAAACACTAAGCTGAAATTTTAGGGAGTTCCATGACGCCGAACCTAAACAGTTCTGATAATCTTTTTGTCGCCAATCTTCAGTCCGTAAGCTTGGAAAAGCTTGTGAAGAGCAAACTTGAAGTTCTTTTTGCACAACAAAAGGAAGCGCAAGTTGAGCTCAATGGTTTGTACAATGTAGTTATCGAACAGGTTGAAAAGCCTCTTCTTGAGCTGGCTTTGCGCGCCTATAACGGAAACCAAGTCAAAACTGCGCAGATGCTTGGCATCAATCGCAACACTTTAAAGAAGAAAATTGACAACTATAAGATCCGCGTAAAGAAAATGAACTAAGGCTTCATTAAGAAGTTGCTTCAGCGGGCCACCTTTGAACCACCATCTTTGTCCGAGGCCCGCAATTTTATTTTACTAATTTCGTAGACTCTCGAGGGGTTCAATGAGTACGCGAATTCCACCTCAAAATCTTGAGGCCGAACAGTCCATACTGGGCGGCTTGATGTTAGACAGAGAAGCTTTAGACCAAGTCGGCGATATGCTATTGGCTGATGACTTCTATAAGCCTGGTCACCAAAAGATTTATAACGCGATCAAAGAACTGCACAGCAAAAGTCAGCCGATTGATATCATTACAGTCACCAACGTTCTGCAGGGCGAAGGCTCCATGGAAATGGTCGGCGGCCCTGAATATCTGATCAGCCTATTAGACAAAACTATTTCGGCTGCAAACATTACTTCCCATGCAAAAATCGTTAAAGACAAAGCAACCCTGCGTCGCCTGATTCAAATCAACTCACAGTTGATTGAACGCGCGTACGGCCAAGAGTTTGTCGACGTTGAGTCTTTCGTAGACCAAGCGGAAAGCGAAATCTTTAAGATCGGTGAAAACAAAACGGCCTCTGGTCTTGTCGGCTCAATGGAAATCGTCAAAGCTTCGATTCAAAAAATCGAAGAGCTTTACAAGAATAAAGCAGAGATCACGGGTATCGGCACGGGTTTCAAAAAACTCGACGAAATGACCGCGGGTCTGCATCCAGGTGAAATGACGATCATCGCGGCTCGTCCGTCGATGGGTAAAACTGCGTTTTCTCTGAATATCGCTCAGCACGTCGCTTTAAGACTTAAAAAGACTGTCGCTTACTTCTCTCTGGAGATGGGTAAAGAGTCGATGATGATGCGTATGTTGTCTGCGGAATCCAAAGTCAGCATGAGTGAGATTCGTAACGGGCGTATTCAAGATTCGGCTTGGCCGAAACTAATCAATGCAGCCAGCGCCCTGAGTGAAGCGTCGATTTTCATCGATGACACGCCAGGTGTTTCACCTTTTGAGATTCGTTCACGCGCGCGTCGTCTAAAAGCAGAGCACGGTCTTGATGTCATCATGATCGACTACTTGCAGTTGATGAGCATGAAGCAAAAATACTCTTCGCGTGAGCAAGAGGTTGCGGAAATCTCGAAATCCCTTAAAGCCATCGCCAAGGAATTACAAGTTCCGGTGATCGCTCTTGCCCAGCTGAATCGTGGGGTCGAGGGACGTACAGAGAAAAAACCGATGCTTTCAGATCTGCGTGAGTCCGGATCGATCGAGCAAGATGCCGACGTTATCATGATGCTTTATCGTGATGACTACTACGACAAAGAAAATCCAGATAAACAGGGTCACGCCGAAGTGATCGTCGGTAAACAGCGTAATGGTGCCACGGGCCCCGTTAAAATGCGTTTCGACGCTCAATACAATAGATTCCGTGACGCTGATCCAGAGCCGGGGCCAAATCAAATGATGCCACCGCCGCAAGCGCCACCACAAATGCCAGGCGGCAGACCTAAAAACTTTGCACCTGGGGCTCCAGTCTAAGATAATGGGCTTCTATGAAGCCCATGAGTTTATCTTCTGACAAAAAATCCGCGCAGTCTTACAAACCTGTTGTCCTTGTGACCGGATGCTCTTCGGGCATCGGCTTAGCCATCGCTAAGATGTTGCATGAGCGCGATGAGTATCGTGTTGTCGTCACAGCCCGCGAAAAAAGCTTAGGAAAAGTACGCGAGCTTTTTATTGATACAGATCGATTTATTATGCGTCCTTTGGACGTGACCTCCGACGAAGACCGCACGCGCCTTTACGCTGAAATTCAAAAGCACTGGGGTGGCGTCGACGTCTTGATTAATAACGCAGGTATTTCGTATCGTTCAGTCGTGGAACACATGACGGAAAAAGATGAAGAACTGCAAATGGCGACAAACTATTTCGGACCGATGGGTTTGATTCGTTTAAGTTTGCCTCACATGCGCGATACCGGCCGCGGTAAGATCATTAATATTTCTTCAGTCAGCGGCATGTTAGCCATGCCGACCATGGCATCGTACTCAGCCTCTAAATATGCTCTTGAGGGCGCCAGCGAAGCCTTATGGTATGAAACACGTCCATTTGGTATCGAGATCACACTGGTGCAGCCTGGATTTATTCATAGTAATTCTTTCCGCAACGTTTATCACACAGACCTGTCGGATCCGACACGCAACTGGAGTGGGCCCTACTGTGACTTCTATCAGAACATGACCCCGTTCGTAGAGCGGATGATGAATTGGTCACTTACCACTCCGGAAAAAATCGCCAAACAAGTTTTAACCGTCATGAAAACTCAAAATCCACCTCTGTGGTGGCCCGCGACTTTAGACGCCAAAGTTTTCTATTACATTCGCCGTATTTTACCGCGCAGGATTTTACTTCCCATTTTGTATTGGTTTTTGCCAAACGCGAAAAACTGGTCGAAGGACTTTTCTCATCGCCGCAAATAGTGTCTCAAGATGAGAAAACCCCAGCGATTAGGTATTAGGCAATGTCCATGACGTCTACGGATCAAAGTTAGAATTTTCAGCCCAAAAGCCGTTATCTTAGGCGGCGCTGAAACCGATAAGTAAGTACGTATTTTGCTATACTAGCCATTGGGTATACGAATTTTTTGGGGGAACAATGAAACAGAAGTTTTTTAAAGCGGCATTTGTCGTGGGCTCTATTGCCACTATAAGTCTTTTCTTCCAAAACTGTGGCGTCGGAAGTTTTTCTGCAAGCTCCACTGAAGAGATTCAAAATCAATCGACATCAACAGACACAACAAATGGTGACGATTCGAAGCAATCCGAAAAGGTCGAATTTTCGTCCTTTCAATTCTATTATGGTGGCTGGTATCCGGCACCTAACAAACCCAACTGGTCTGATGACATCAACTTCACTTTAAAAGACGGAGTTCTAACTGCCGACTCTAAAACATCAGATGAGCTGTGCACTAAGCCGAAATACACTGTCGAAGAGGCTGACCGCAAAGCAATCTTAGATCTGATCGCGGGGCTGAAGGTGGTTGTCGCCAAAGATCTGCCGCCTATTGCTGATGCTGGCTCGAAGACAATTCGACTTAAACTAAACAATGGATACGAAAAATTAATTTACCTACAAGAAGCAGGGGCTCATAATGGCGACAATCTGGCCACCAACGGTTCTGAGCTGGCCAGCTATCTGCAGAATCTAAATAAGAAGATTCCGCTCGCTTGCAAAAATGCTGTGTCAGAAGATTTACTTTCCTTTACGTATTTTTATGGTGGCGGCTATCCCGCGCCCGGCGCTCCTTCTTGGTTCAACGACATACAGTTTCGAGTCACCTCAAGCGGTGTCATTGTTAAATCAAAGGTTCACGATTCACTTTGCTTAAAACCAGACTTCACACTTAGCGCTGCCGACGCAAACGAGATTCTGACGGCGGCAATGAAGCTAGAGATCAAAACGAAAACAGATTCCGTGGTCGTCGCGGATGCTCCTAAAAACAAAGTCACTCTGACTTTAAAATCTGGCGAAACAAAGGTTGTCCACTTAAGCGACAACAGCGCCTCCGTCGGAGACCTTGTCGCCACCAATGGCGCAAGCTTTGCTCTGCTTCTTCAAGAATTAGATAAAAGAATCCCTATGGCTTGCCACTAGACCTTGGACCTAATTCGTCGTTAAGTATTGAGTTCCCTTTAACCTCTTGATGGACTGAGGCTGTCTTTAAGATAGAACCCTTGGAAGCACGGAGGCGATCATGGGAGCAACTTTAGCAAAGACTGTTATTGAGGCCACGGGATTGCCGCAAGAGCCCGTCGAAAAGGAATTTAACGCCTTGTTGGCAAAGTATGGCAAAACGCCAGAAACGCTCACCCTTGAAGAGCTGCGCGAAGTGATGGCGGATTATCTGCAAATCGTTTTTCTTGAAATGCAGACCGAACAGAGCGCTTAAGCGAGGCCCGGTACTCTTTCGAACATAAAAAAACCCAAAGTGTTTTGCACCTTGGGTTTTTTATTTTAGAAATCCCCGTGGGAATTTTTCTAAGTCAGCCCTAACTATTTTTTACCGTTCAATTTTTCCAAGGCTTTCGTTACGAAGTCTGATTCCGTCATCACTTTCGTGTAAACCGCAACCAATGAACAGTCGTCTTTACCATCTTTACCCGCGCCACGGCTTGTAATGCCCCACACAAGTTGTTCACCATTCACTTCAAGGAATGCCGGACCACCAGAGTCGCCGTGGCAAGCACCTTTACCTTGAGTTTGATCCAAAAGAACTTCGTGTTTGCCGAAGTTACCAGCGATTTCAACTTGAACTTTACGAAGACGATCGTCGCTCTCAGTATTTACGCCATCAGTTTTGATGAGGCCGTAACCAGCTAAAGTTACTTTCGTACCTTCAGTTAGCTTTGCTTCGTCTTTTAGAAATTTAGCCAGTTGGTAACCAGAAGCTACAGGACCCGCGAAACGCACAACCGCGATATCGTGATCATCTTCGCCATTTGTTGAGGTGCCATAACCTTCGTGAATTTCAGAATCAACAACTAGGCGGATGTCTTCTCGCTTCATCGCTCTGATATCAGAATTAAAGATAACGTATAAAGCGACTTGTTTAAAGTCTTTGCCGACTTGTGGAATGCAGTGAGCTGCTGTCAAAACTGTGTTTTCAGTTAATAAAGAACCTGTACAGATGAATTGGCCGTCTTTGCCGTCTGCGGTCTTAACAGTCGCCACAAGAGCTACCGTTGATTTGGCGATAGTGTCTGGCATATCTACAGGAACGCCACCAATAATAGATGAGCCATCTTGAAGCTTTTCAATAAGTTGCTGCTCTTTAGAAGCTGGTGAACAAGCTACTAAAGCCATCAAACCCGTTACTGTCGCTATTTTGATAAATTTATTGAATGCCACTGAAGCCCCCCCAAGTTGGAGCTCTTAAACACCCATTTTGGAACCAGAGCAATACAAATTTTCAAATATTTAACATTAGAGATTCTTATGGAAGAAAATGGGAGCATCGACGGACGAGAAAATATTCTGTGGGGACTGAAGCACCCATCGTCTGAAATAAAAAAATCCATCACAAAAAACTCTGAGCACAAACTTGTTAGATCTGAGAGAGAAAATAAAAAACGGGATCTGTTTCCAGATCCCGTTCTCGAGAAATTCTCTTTTTGCCGCACAACTATTTTTTGTTGTGATGCTTTGCGAAACTACGCGCGTTCTACTGCGATTTGGATTTTAGCTTCCAAACCTTCAGAGTAACGAACGATCGCCTTGTGTTGACCCAAAATTTTGATTGGCTCTTCAAGGTGGATATCGCGACGGTCTACAGAGTGACCCATTTTTTGAAGCTCTTTAGAGATGTCAGTTGTAGTAACAGTACCGAACAACTTGTCAGTCTCACCAGCAGCCAATTTGAATGTCACTGTAGTGCCGTTGATTTTGTTCAAAAGCTCTTGGCGTTCAGCCAATGCTTTTTTCTTTTTAGTCTCAGCAACGCGTTTCAAGTGTTCGTATTCTTTAACACGTTTTTCAGTTGCTTCTGCTGCAAGTTTACGAGGGAACAAGAAGTTTCTTGCGAAACCTTCAGAAACGTTCACCAACTCACCAACACGACCTACATCTTTAACATCTTTTTGAAGAATAACTTTCATGTGATCTCCATTTGTTAGGTGTTCTCAGCCGGAGTATTCATTTTGCGAATACGCGATCTGAAATCAACCCAGTAATCGATCAAGCCAACGACGCTTAAAACAAGCAACATCTGGCCGACCAAGATTATGTACGTCAGAACTCTTGTGAAAACGCCTGCGCGCATCGAGTTCAGAAATACCTCCAACACTGCTAGTCCTTGGAAGAAATAAAGAACGATACAAACGTTCAATATATTTACTGCTAGGATAGCCGTGGCCTTACCGCCAAAACTCACCATCGTTAGAAGGAAGGCTGTCATCGCAATCCAAATTACATAATCCGGAACGCGATATTCTAACAACTTGAGCTGAGAGGCCGTCTTTTCACGGGGCAAATTGAGCCATGAAAAAACCCTTCTCTCAAAAATTAATCCCACACCCAACGCCAAAATTAACACAATGATGACGGCTGAAGGAATCTGCTGCACTAAAACAGAAGGATCTAGCTTCACTGCAGGATTCATAGTCTGAACCTGTTGAGAAAACTGTTCCGCCAGTTTCTGAATCTCAGCATACGTGTTGATTCCGTTTTTCTTAAATGCCCCGAACAGTCCCAAGCCTGAAGCTAATGAACCGATCGCGATACTTAATAGTCCCGAAATCCACCACCCAAATCCTTTATGCTCTAGTTCGATATAAGCTCCTAAAGTCATCCAAATCGAGCCTATGAACAGCGCTAAAGGTTGCGCGTTAAGGAGCCACGCAGCTCCTGTCACTACAACTCCTAAAAGCCAAAAGGCTAAGGGGCCGTAGGTTTTGCGTAACACACGAAGAAGAGGAGCGCCAAAGATCACAGTCAACATCGACAACAAAATCGAGAGAGATGAGATTGTAATGAACTTCTGTGGAGTGGCGTTCTTCTTCATGGATTACACTCTAAAAGCTATTCGCCTTTATCGTAACGTTCTGCTTTCGCAGCAGCAAAGGCAGCTTTACGAGCAGCCATTTTTGCTTCACGTTCTTTTTCGCGAGCAGCTGATTCAGAAAGACCTTTTTTGAAGCCTTCCATGAATTTTGCCAAAGATACACGCTCGTCTAAGCGAGAGTGCATAAAGCGAAGAACTTTATCGTTGATACGCATAGTTCTTTCAAGCTCAGCAATAACTTGAGTATCTGCTTCGAACGTAGAGTGGAAGTAGATAGCTTTTTTAAGCTTACCAATTGGTGTAGCTAAGTTTCTTTTGCCCCAAGTTTCCAAAGAGTTGATAGAACCTTTGTAAGATTCAATCGTCGCTTTGTTCTTTTTGAATAACTCTTTTTGTTCTTCAAGAGTTGCATCTGGGTGCATAAGAACCACAACTTCATATGGCATCTTTGCAGTCGTTTTAGAAATTTCCATGATACTATCCTTTCGGTTTTAGCCCCCACCATAGTGAGCGGGAGCAAGGATGACTTTTAAAATGTTTAACGGGTTTAGCACGCCTAAGGCCCAAGCACAAGGATTAGGCATTTGAATCCCAAAGAAACCAGTCCTACAATGTCTAAATGATCACTTTTATTGAGATTCTTGAGGGTTCCAACGCTGGTTCCCGCTATAAAGTTGAAGACGGAACAACCCTGGGACGCGGGGGCGCCGACATCGTTGTGAAAGACCCCAAAATCTCGGCTTTACACGCCAAAGTCACTTT
>CAMLMF010000091.1 GCA_946480995.1 uncultured Bdellovibrio sp.
AAGACGAAAAAAATGCGCAAAGCCATCAGCGCGCAGGTCGATGTCGACATCAAATCAAATACCGGTGTCGTAAAAAATAAAGAAACTATCGACTGGGATCGTGAACATGGGACTCGAGTCGAGTTCATTCTTGACGGCCGTGTGCAATTAAACGGCGACGGCGGTATCGTCACTTATATTGAGGGCACGATCTTAGTGAACCCACATATGACAGTGACTTACAAGTTGATGGAGCAAGACTTCGTCACCATCAATCGCGTCAGCACCGATGTTCCGCAAGTGCCTGAAGCGTCTTTACCGCATCCGCACACCTTCAAACTGGGTGAGTTCATCACGCACGGAACTTTATTCGGAAAAACGACTTTATCGAAGTTCTTAAAAACCGGCTTTTCGCGTATTTCTGATCAATCGATCCAAGAGTTCACGAAAAAAGGTCTGCCAAAAAACCTTCTTGAAAGGCCTTTGACGGCGTTGACGGAAGAAGACTTTAAAAAGGTCTTCCAAGCCGTGCAAAACACTGAATTAATGGCGCCTTCAACGAAGTCCGTTTTAACTGTCGGTGAAGAAGCCTTGTCGAAATCCATCACGCGTTTGGGTGAGATCGATTTCTTTGCAGTTGTGACTCGTAAACCGACAATTTGTGACTTTAAACCCGTCGTGGTCGAAGTTGCTTTGGCGCGTTTCAAAGATCGCAATCAATCACCTGATTCGCCAGTGACATTGCTTCGTTTCGCCAATCGTGTGCCTTTGCAATTTGATAAATCAGGTTGTGCGATCACATGGGCGATTGAATCGGTGAACTGGAAATCATACGGTTTGGGTCAGCCAAAAGACAGCTTGCCGTTGGGACCGTATATTTTCGCGATCTCAATTGTTTCACCGTTTATTAAATTTAAAAATGCTTCGAAAGAAACCATCGATGCTTCTGAGGAATTAGTTGCAGAGATTCGTTTAGCCCTGATCCAAGCCGGCCAAAAGCTGTCTCGTCACATCAAAAAAGAAGTGAAAGAGGCGGATTTGGAAAGAAAACTAGCTCATATCGAGCAGTTTGGTCCGATTTTGGTAGAGGGTTTAGCAAGAATTGTGAAAGCTCCGGATTCTCGTAAGAAAAAAGCCGAAGAAGGTCTTAAAAAACTTCTGGGCCGTGATTCAGAGGAAGCGATTGCTGATTTAGAAGCTGCAGAATCTAAACTTCTTGAGCAGAAAAAGCGCGAGAAGAAAAAAGGTATCGATCATGGGGACGAAGAAGAAATCGACGTGATTTCATCTTCCGATTTAGTGGAAGAAGCTTCTGAACCGCAAGGGACTAAGAAGACAACAACTAAAAAAACCGTAGCGACTAAGAAAACGACTGGGAAAAAAGCGTAATGGCAAAATTACTTAGTATTCGTGATTTAAAAATCGATATTCCAAAAGAAGCGCGCATTTTGGCTGACAAAATGTTGAGGGACCTAGAGTCCTCAAAGCGTCCGGTTTTGGAAGCTGTAAAAACATCTTTAGATAACTCTTTGTACAACTCCAAAGTGGGTTACTTAACTCCAGGGGACAAAGTTGTTCGCACAGAGCTGAACGTGTCTTCGGTACAAAAGTTGGCCCGTGTGGTTTTCATTCTGGAAATCCTGTTGCGCAACTTGGAAATCGAATCGGTCAATACAAAGCGTGAAATTTATTACGTTGCTAAAGGTTTGATCAAAGGAAACAGTCGTTTGAAACCGCTGGATTTCGAAGACCAACCGGAATCTGACGCGATCATCGATTTTATCGGTGATATGCTAGAAGTGTATCGTGAAGAATTAAACGTTTTCGCCAATGACCGTGGCGGACAGACTTATTCTCAGCAACTTGTTGTGACAGAAACTTTGACGGATGGTGAAAAAGCCGTAGTCGATCTTTCGACTTTGGGAACATCGCCATTTCAGCCAAAAAATAAGCCGCAATCTTTGAAGCTTAAGGCGAAAAAGAAAATCGACTTCTGCTTGATCGTTGAGTCAGAAGGTACAGCCAATACCTTGGTAACAATGGGTTTCACCAAACGTAACAACTGTATCGTGATGGGTGCCCAAGGGGTTCCATCCAATGGTGTGCGTGGTTGGTCAAAGCTTATCCAAGACGAACTTGATGTGCCGATGTACTTCTTCGGAGATCTCGATGCGTACACGATGCAAAATATCTTCCGTACGCTGAAGGCGGGATCTGCGGCTTCGTTGATTCGTAATGCCGATTTCTCTGCGCCGAATGTAAAATTCTTGGGCGTGTTGCCAGAAGACGTGAAAAAATACGATCTGCCTCATTACAAAGTAAAAGAATCGGATCCAGCAGAAGCCCGCGCTTTGAAAAAAGCCAAGGACGCATTGGAAAACGATCCGTTCTTCTTGGATAAAAAGAATAAAAACTTGGCGGATATCTTGCGCTGGTTGATCAAAGAAAAGATTCGTTGCGAGCAACAGTCTTTCTTCTCGGTTGATCCGAACGATCCGATCAAAACCGAAAAATTGATCTTAGAAAAGATCAAACGCGGATCTTACGTATAGTTTCTAAAAAGTTTCAAAAAAGAGCCGGGATGACCGGCTCTTTTCTTATGGGCCTAGCTATGTTTAAAAAATTTTTTGATGATTTGACGTTAACGACTTTTGCTTCTGGCGCGATCGCCTGCTTGGTGGGGTATCTCAGTTCGGGGGCTTTAGTTTTCCAGTTGGCCACTAAATTAGGCTTGAATTCCATCGAAGCCAGTCAACTGATTGGCGTGCTGTGCTTCGCGATGGGTGTGATTACGATCTCTTTGTCATTGCGCTATAAAATTCCCGTCATGTATGCGTGGTCCACGCCCGGAGTGGTGGTTTTACTTTCTGGCTTAAAGGATCAGGGGATCGAACGAGCCATTGGGATTTTTGTTGTCGCGGCTTTGATCAGTATCGCTGTTGGTGCTTCGGGACAGTTTGATCGTGTGATGAAGTGGATCCCTTCCGAAGTTTCTTCAGCCTTGATCGCCGGGATCTTATTAAAATTTTGTTTGGGGGCTTTTTCGGCCGTGAACACGATGCCATTAGTTATTGGCGTGATGATTTTGGTTTATTTGTTCATGCGCCGGATTTACGCTTTCATGGCGGTTCCTGTGAGTTTATTTCTAGGTGTTGCCGTGTTGGCTATGACCAAAGGTATCGCCGTTGAAAATATCGATCTGGCAATTCATGCGCCGACTGTGTGGTGGCCACAGTTTTATCTTTCCGATATTTTAGGCTTAGCGATTCCGATGAGTTTAGTGACGATGACTTCACAAAACGTCACGGGTTATGCAGTTGTGCGCTCAAATGGTTACAATATCTCTGGATCAAAACTTGTGACGTGGGCGGGGATCACGCACTTGTTTGTCGCACCCCTGGGTGGTTTCTGCTTGAACTTAGCTTCTTTGACAGCGGCTATCATCGCAGGACCCGAATCGCATCCGGATAAAAATAAACGTTATACCGGGGCTGTTGTTTCTGGCGGCATTTATATTTTAATGGGTTTGTTCGCCAGTGCCTTCGCGGGTTTGATGGGCGTCATCCCACCAGCCATGGTTGTCGCGATTGGCGGATTGGCCCTGATCAGCGTTGTCGGCGTAAATTTAGAAAATAGTTTTCGCAATGATCTGTGGAAAGAATCCGCGCTGTTTACTTTCTTAGTTGCGGCGTCTGATTTTAGCTTCCTCGGAATGGGCTCAGCCTTTTGGTCATTGTGCGTAGGTTTATTAGTTTTTAATATCCGCAAAATCGTCGATAATGTGAAACCGCCTAAGGCCTAATTGCAAGCTCGCCAAAAAGCCGCTTAATCCTCGCGTATGTGAGGGGGGGGGCTTTGCAAAAAGTCGCTTATTTTAGAAGGCCATTTTCACTAGATTTTCAATTGGCCCGGTAAAAGCCCCCAAAATCGACCTCATCTGACAGGAACATTGAGTTTTGCCGCACAAGCTTCTATAACTCCGGCGAGCCTATGCCATTACCAAAGCCTTCTTTCAACATTCAAAAATCCGTTGTGATTTCCGCAGGAATCCACATCGGTTTGTTTTTGTTGGCAGTCACTTTGGGCGGAATCACAGCGTCTGTTCCGCTGCCAGTGGGTGTGGAGTTGATGTACGGTGATGGCGGCGAAAAGCTTGCGCCTGTTGAGGCTCCCAAAGTTCCACAAAAAATGGCCCGTCCGGTGGTCGCGCAAGATGACTCCGATGCTCCCGCTTTAGAAAATGAAAAAGTCGTAATCACAGAAGCTCCTCCACCAGAAAATTCTGGAAAAGGGGCCGGGTCGTTACAGGGTACTTCCGATAAAGGTGCTTTAGCGGGCCGTGAAGGTGTCGCCAATGGCAGCGAAGTGTCGCCAGAGCAAAGATATCTTTACGAGGTCAGAAAGCTCTTAGAGCGCCGTAAGCGCTATCCAATGATGGCTAAAAAAATGGGCCAAGCCGGTCGGGTGATGGTGCGCTTTACCTTAGCGCAAGACGGATCTTTACAAGAATCCGAAATTATCGAAAAGGCCCCGCACGAATCTTTGAACAAAGCTGCTCAAGAATTGGTTCAAGGCATAGACAAGATGAAACCATTCCCCGAAGAAATTCAAAAAACTTCGTGGGTGATCACAGTTCCCATCGAGTACTCGCTGAACTAGCGAGTAATCCCCTGGAAATTACGACAGTAATAAATATTAAACGTTCGCGCATGCACACCATGACGGAAGGTTTTCATTTCTTCCTTTTGACAGCCATCCCATGCAGCCCAACCCATCGGGTCGGCCGGGTACTTTTCAGTGCTGACGAAGATCGCATCTTGGCCTTTAAGATTGTTCATCTCTTCAGGAGATTGCATCACGGTGTAATTACTGACTGTGGAACTTAACATATAAACTTTTTGTTTCGTGCCCCACGTGGTTTGCGCGGTGTTTTCATAGCGATGAGCCGCGATGAAAGGTTTGCGCCCACTTTCAGCATGGATTTCGCGTTGGCGGCGATTCACGTAACGACCCAAGTCTTCCCAGCCGGTGAATTCGTTACTGAAATCATAAGTTGTCTGCCATTCTGCTTTTGGCGCAAAAAACTTAAACGCTTTGGGAATCCATGGGTAAATAAATGGTGTATAGCTGATCAAGCCCAACACAATAAAGAATCCCAAAATTCCGCGCGTAAAGATCTTGCTGCGTGCGACGACAATGTGTCGACGGCCCCAAGTTAAACCTTGTGACCAGATCGCGCCACAGCCGATTAACAGCAAGGTGTAAGCAGCGCCACTCCAATGCGGTTTGTATTCAGCAAATAAGGGCTGAGGATAAAAGACGGCAATCGACGGAACTGTCAGGCAGAATAAAAATCTCCAGCGCGCTTCTTTGATTTTAACAATCGAAGTGATGAACGCTAGAACAATCATCACGTACAAGAACGGCGTCGTAAACAACAACTGGGCGGCAAAGAAAACAAACCAACGACTTAAGTTGAAGGTTTCGCCTGTGTGACGATCGTGGAACTGATACTTAAATCCCGGCCATTCATTCAGGTGATTCCACAAAAAGATCGGCGTGCACAAAACAGTGGCGATTAAGAATCCCACCCAAGGCCACGGTGTCAGCAAGTCTTTGCGGCGTGCAGGAGTCGCCAACAAATACAAACCAAATCCCGGTGCCAACAAGGCGATGATAAATTTAGAATTTAAGCCTAAGCCCATCAAAACGCCCAGCCACAACCAAGTTTTTTTCGTGCTCCAACGTTTGTCGTCTTCACGCACGCCTTGCCAGAAAACGTAAGCAGCCATCACCCAGCAAAACATAAACGGAGGTTCTGGTGAAGCGACATAGCCCCCGAAGCCCCAGAAGGGGGACCACAACAAAATAAAACCAACAAAAATCGCAGCCCATTCGTCGAAAAGATCTTTGGTCAGTTTATATAAAAATACTGTGGTCGCCGTAAAACATAAGAAGCCCGGTAAGCGCACACCTAAATAGGTATCACCAAATAAACCAGTCGAAATTGCTTCAAGCCACGCAATCATTCCGGGATGGTCGAAGTAAGAAAGTTGCAACCACTTCGCCCATGACCAGTGATAGGCCTCGTCGTCAATCAAGCCAATGTTCACAGAGAAAAAGGCGCGAAATAAAAGTGTGAGAATAAATAGAATTGTGACTTTCTGCGCTGTAGTTTGCTTCGTCCAAAATTCACGAATCACGGTGATTTCCTTGCTTCAAGATGTCAAAACTCATTCGTATTATCTTGCCGCCGCCATGGCAACAGATCCTCGGATTGACAGAATGTGTAAAGTGAAGGAATTATACCCAGATGAAATGGCTTCTTCTTGCTGCGACGACTTTACTTGTTTTTTCCGGATGTCAAAGCTTCCGATATCACGATCCCTCAAAACCTCATCGTGGCAAAACACAGTTTTACAATAACTACGACAACTCTCCGAAAGCCAATTTCTGGAAATGGCAGTGGGAGCGTTTGACCAAAGCGACTGTCGCTGAGCCTGAATTTAAGCCAGAGGTCTTGCCGACCGACGTCGCTTATTTGCAAGGCAACCAAAGTGAAAATACTTTGACGTGGATCGGGCATTCTTCCACGCTTTTGCAGATTCAAGGTGTCAATATCTTGATGGATCCAGTTTTTTCCGATCGTGTATCGCCCGTGAGTTTTTTGGGACCGAAACGTTTGGTTCCGTTGCCGTTTCAGCTTGTGGATTTGCCGCGCATTGATGTCGTGGTGGTCTCGCACAATCACTATGATCATCTCGATTTAGCAACGCTAAAAACTTTGGCGCAAAGAGATGCCAAAACTCTGTTTCTGGTTCCATTGGGGAATCAACGCTTGTTGCAGTCCGAAGGCATTACCAACGTCAAAGAATTGGATTGGTGGGACCAAGTTCCGTTCGACTCTTTGACATTCACTTTCACGCCAGCGCAACACTGGACGGCGCGGGGGCTTTTTGACAACAACGAAACGCTGTGGGGTGGATGGCACGTGCAAGGCAAAAGTTTAAAAGTCTTGTATACAGGGGACACCGGTTATTCCAAAGACTTCACGGATATTCGGAGACGCTTAGGAGAGGTAGATTTAGCCTTGATTCCAATGGGTGCTTACGAACCCCGATGGTTTATGCAAAAGCATCACGTCAATCCGGAAGAGGCCGTGAGGATTCACAATGATCTTGGCGCAAATCTGTCCATTGGTGTGCACTGGGGCACCTTCCGTTTGGCGGACGAGTTTATGCAAGCTCCCTATGATGATATGCTGATCACTCTGAAAAACCATCCCGCAGTGAAGGGCACTTTCCGCGTGCTGAAGCACGGGGAAACTTTAAAACTCGCAAACTAAAAGGCGACCATGAAAAATTTTAGAATCGAAAAAGATCTTTTAGGTGAAAAACAAGTTCCAGTGAATGCGTACTATGGTGTCCACACAGTTCGCGCAGTGGAAAACTTTGAAATCTCTGGCAACACCATTGGCGAAGATATTTTATTTGTGCGTGCCTTGGCCTTAGTCAAAAAAGCAGCAGCGTTAGCAAACGGAGAACTTGGCACCATTCCCGAGGACATCGCACAGTCCATCGTCAAAGCCTGCGAAGAAATTCTGAAAGATCCTGCTAAGTGGACGCCGCAATTTCCCTCTGATGTTTTTCAAGGGGGCGCGGGCACTTCGGTGAATATGAATGCGAACGAAGTTATCGCAAATATCGCGTTAGAGCAACGGGGTCTGGAAAAGGGTTCTTACAACGTGATCCATCCCAATGACCACGTCAACAAGTGCCAATCTACCAATGACGCCTATCCGACGGCCTTTCGTGTGGCTTTGTATGAACACCTAAACGTCACAATGAAAGCCATCGACAGTTTAGCTGCAGCTTTTGAAAAAAAAGGTGTCGAGTTTAATAAAGTTTTGAAAATGGGACGCACGCAATTGCAAGATGCTGTCCCTATGTCGTTGGGGCAAGAGTTCAATGCTTTTGCAACTTTGCTAAAAGAAGACAGTCGTTTGCTTAAGAGCGTGCAAAAATTAATTCTTGAAGTGAATCTGGGGGCGACAGCGATCGGCACGGGGATTAATGCGCCTCCGGGGTATGCTCCGTTGTCGGTAAAAAAACTTTCAGAGGTGACAGGTTATTCTTTCGTACAATCAGAAGATTATATCGAAGCGACCAGTGACTGCGGGGCTTATATTATTATTTCTGGTGCCTTAAAGCGCACGGCCGTCAAGCTTTCAAAAATTTGCAATGACTTGCGTTTGCTCAGCTCGGGCCCACGTGCCGGTTTAAAAGAAATCAACTTGCCAGAAATGCAAGCGGGTTCTTCAATCATGCCAGCTAAAGTAAATCCGGTGATTCCTGAAGTCGTCAATCAAGTGTCTTTTAAAATTATTGGCAATGATTTAACCATCACCTTGGCCGCAGAAGCCGGGCAGTTGCAGTTAAACGTGATG
>CAMLMF010000092.1 GCA_946480995.1 uncultured Bdellovibrio sp.
TGGTTGGTTGAAAGCATCAATCTGCAAGTACTCCCCTAAGCCCGCAACCACAAGTTGCCAAAACATAAATAAGTAGCCCAGAGCTTCTTCATCTAAGACCTTAGTCTTGAGAGTCAAAGTCGAAACCCCACTTTGCGTCAACGCCTCTTGCGTGGCTAAAGCTTCAAATTTCAAAAGCTCTCCCATTGTGCGCCCGACCAGTTCCTTAGTTTCATTAAACTGACTTTTTTGTAAACGCTGAGATCCTGCCTCGGACTCTTCAACACGCAGAAAGACCACGAATTTATCGCGCGCACCTTCCATCACCTGCTGCAAAATCGAATGCTGATCACAAGCGCCAACCGCCGCCATCGGAGTACTTACCCGAGGAGCTGGGTTGCCGTGACGGTCCTTTGTTTTTGCTAAGGATTCCGCCCACAATTGCTGAAACCAGCCGCCAAAAGATTTAAGGCTTGAGTTATAGGCCCACAATAACGTGATCCACTCACCACGCTGGAAGCTTTGCACTGTTTGCGCCATTACTTGCGCGACTAAATCTTCATCTAAAATCGCGGATGCAGCGCCAACACGAAACTTTTCTAAATCCAAACCTAAAAATGCAGCTGGCATCATTCCCACTGGGGATAACACCGAAAAACGTCCTCCGACGTCAACCGGGATTTCACACTGCGGAATTTTATGGGACTGAGCCCAGCGCACCAAGGTATTGGCTTTATTTTCAGAAATAACCAAACTTTGCGAGGCTAAATCCAAACCTTCAGAACTAAAAATTTGTTCTAAAAATTCCAAAGAGCACAACGATTCGATCGTCGTGCCACTTTTTGAAATAAACACCCAGCCCGCCTCACGCAGATCACCTAGCTGCTCTATCAACGTTTCAAACTCAAGGGCGTCAACATTATCTAAGAAAAAAATCTGGCGCGCGCGGAACACTTCAGCGATCACCCGCGTCCCTAAAGAGCTTCCACCCAAACCTACGATCACAATTTTTTTGAATTTCTTGTAAAAGGCTTCGCCTTCTTTATAGGACTGATCCCATAGAGGCATTCTTTGTACTAATTGCGGAAAACCGATGTCTTTACGAGCCAAAAAAGTGCGCAAAGAGTCCTGACACTTTTTTAGCGTTTCGGGATTTAATGAATGGGCTGCTTGAGTAACTTCTAACATCGCTAATCCTTAATTAAGAGATCGCGACGTCCTCTTCGATTCGATGGTACCCTTTCCATTCCTTTAAGCGGCCACGCGGGCGTCCGCCATCTTCTGGGTACTCAATTAAAACGTAGGTCAACTTCGTGATCTTTCCTAAAGACACAATATCTAAAGAAGTCAGTTCCGTCCATGTTCCTGTATTAAAATATTCTTTATCTTCTGACCACTGACGGTATTGATAAACGTGAGTGTGGCCAAAGACCACAGTATGCACGCGTTCGTCGTTTAAAACTTTACGCGCCGACTCACTCAAATCCGGAAAAATAGCACTTTCCGCAATCACCTGGATAATCCGCTTTAATGGCCAATGGCGACGCGGGTCTTTAACAAAGGCACTTTTAATGAAATAGCCCATAGCCATAAAGAAAGCGCGCACCATGGTGCCAGTCTCATTCACCAACGCCCAGCGCACCATCTTACCAAACGGACGAATTTTGTCGACGTGGGGATAGTGCTGCTTAATTTTCAAAACAACTTCTAAGAAGAAATGCGAGCCAAAAGGTAAGTTTAGAATAGGCTCTACCAGGTCCTTTTTTAAGAAAAACTTTTTAGGATCCATGCGGTTGGCTGCTTCGTGCATATGCCCGTGTTCGATATGCACACCATCAAAAAAATAAACGATGTTCTTGAAGCGAATAGGTGTTCCTACAGCTTGATTTAAGTAGGCCCGACACGCCGGCCACAACATGCCCTGATCATGATTCCCCACGATATAGGTGATC
The DNA here is from genome assembly GCA_946480995.1 of uncultured Bdellovibrio sp. Next base: position 1,932 of record CAMLMF010000092.1, read on the forward strand.
GAGTTACCTGGCTTAGCGGCAAACTCGGCCATCGCTTTGAAAACGTGTGCGTGACCTTTGACGACTTCCTTTAAAATTTCCAAGGTAACAGATTCAGTGATGACGGAAAGGAAATGACCTTTGTAATCGCACTGCAAGAAGTTTAAGAAATCACCGTTGATGATCAACTCGACTTCGTAATCGCGATACACACCAGTGGAATAGAAATGAATGAACTCAACAAGCTTTTCGCCGTAATAGAATTCTTCCAGGGAGTTGATGCCGCCTTTATCCAATAGACGGCCCTTACCTAAATGCAGATCGCTGACGATGACTTTGATTTTCTTGATCGGCGCAGGCTTCGCGACAGTAACTTCGCTACTTTCTGCCGGGGACGCGGAATCCATACTACTCAGCTTTCTTCAACGGAACTGTGTTCTCCTCTTTGGCTTCCAAGTTGCTCAATGCCAAACGCAACGCTCTTTCGGTGCGTTTGAATTGATCTTGGTTGCCTTCTAGAGCTTTATTAAGCTCTAGGCATTTCTCTCGATAATTATCGAGTTCCTGAGATAGCTGATCAATCTTTCTTTTCTGTTCTAAAATATACTCATCTTTAGACCGAACCAGGGCTGATTTTTCTGCACGCAAGAGCTCCAGACGATTCTCTAGCTCACGCTCACGCACGCGGATCTTCTTAAAGTCGGATTTAAGTCGAGCTTCCAGTTCATCAACCTTCACACGGGCCTTGGCCACTTCGTTTTCTTTATACTGAAGGTTGCCTTTTAGGATCAAAAGTTCGCTTTTCGCAGACTCTTGGATCTCAGCCTTTTCTTTTTCGACTTTAGTCATGTGCGCTGACAGCTCATCAGCGCGAGAACGAATAATTTCACCTGCGGAAGCCAACTCTTCATTTTCTTCACGCAAATGTTCTACTTCTTTTTCTAATTCTAAAATACGTTGCTGAGCAATGTTTAAGTTTTCAGCCTGAGCCAAACTGGCATCCACTGAAGTCATCACATTGCCCGAACTGCGTCCGCCACCAGCACTGCTGCCACGGTAGCTGCCCACGCTGACTTTAACATCGGCGTCGGTTGATTTTTTGATTTTTGCACGGGTGCGTGCAAAGCCTTCTACCGCTAAAGTTTTTTCCGAATCGCTAACAGAAGACGATGTCACGGAAGACAAGTTGCTAATGTCTTGTTGAATGGAAACAGTCTTGTCTTCACTGCTGTTACCAGCTTCGGCGGAATTCACCACTTGCACTGCAGACTTTTTGCTCGTCTTCACCTTTGGAAGCGCAAAGTTTTCCATCGAGATGTCGTCAGAAGACTGATAGCCGCCCTCTAAAGAAGGTCCGTCGTAAGGACTTTCCCCAACAGAAGGAAGATTGAGATCTGCAAAACCTTCTGGCACTTCATATTCGGAAGCATTGGCGGCAACTTCTTCAGCTCCACCATTAAACTCAGAAGAATCAATTTCATTGGCTAAGCCATTTTCCAGGCTTTCCCACAGATTACCCTCGGGATTGACGGGCTGTGCAGACACCGCTTCAATAGCTTGCACATCGAGGGATGGTAATGCCTCGACGACTACCGGTTCCTGACCAGCATGGTAGGAAGCTTCGGCCTGAATATCCTTAAGATCATCCATTAAGGAATCAATAAGGTTTTCAGCAGCTGCGGATTTCTTTTTCTTTCTGCTCATATCTATTGGAAATATCGGCATTTCGGGGAATTCTCTTTAAGAATAAAAAATCTCTGAAAAATTCCCGGGACCAAGATCTAGGGCGTCTCAGTTCGAGACGCCAAAGACTCTATACCGCCTTCTTATTTCCATTTAATACAGTTCCTACGTCGCCGACCAAATCATCAAGCTGTTCTGATTGCCGTGTCAGTTCGACAGAGGCTGCTGCGGCCTCTTCCGAAGAAGCCGCGTTACTTTGTGTGACTTTATCTAAATCATGTACAGCCCGACCGATTTGCGCGATACCTGCGGACTGTTCCGTGCTGGCATTCGCGATCTCCACATTCAACGTCGAAACTTTTTCCGATTCCTGCACAATGGTGTGCAGAGTTTCTCCGCTTTTCACTGCGAAATTATAACTTGAATTAATTTGCTCTACACTTTGCGAGATCAAAACAGAAATTTCCTTGGCCGAAGTGGCTGATTTTTGTGCGAGCGCTCTGACCGCGTCGGCGACGACAGCAAATCCTTTTCCATGTTCGCCGGCTCTAGCCGCTTCGACAGAAGCATTTAGTGCCAACAAATTTGTCTGAAAGGCAATGTCATCAATAACACTCGTAATTTCTTCGATCTTTTTAGCTGACTCTGCGACATCTTTCATAGAAGAAACCAAAGTTTGCACTTGGTTTTCCCCAGCTTTGGCAACATTGGTCGCATTTTCCGAAATCGTACGTGCGCTAGACGCGTTTTCAGAATTCAAACGCACCATACTCGTCAACTCCTCTAGCGACGCCGAGGTTTCCTCTAAAGCAGCGGCTGCTTGTGTGGACGCAGTACTTAGATTTTGCGAAGCGCCCGAGATCCCCTGACTTGTCGAAGCCAGTTGCGCACTGGATCCCTTGATAGAATCCACGGCTTCGCGCAACTTATTAAGAGGCTTTTTCAAAATCCACCAAGCGATGAGCACACTTGCAACAAGACCAATTAATCCGAACAAGATAATATTATTCACCGAAGCCGAACTTGCCGCCAGGGTCTTATCCATGCTTGAGGTGATACTGAAAACGCCATGGAGCTTTCCATCGGCCCAATTTTCCATCTTGAAACCTAAAATGTCTTTGCCGTTTTTAAAGGGACTTTTATCTGGATGTCCATGACAAAGCAAACATCCTTGTTTTTCAGACAGTCGAACGGGACGATATACAGTCACCGCCGTATCCGAACGATCTACAAACTCCTTTAGATCAGCATCTTTTTCGAAGCGCGCAAAAATTTCGGCTTCACTGGAGGTTTGCATGTTTTCTTTTCTACGAGGCTCCGGCGAAAACACACGAAATGTGTATCCCCCACGGACCGATTGATCCTGTCCTACTTTCATCGCAGCGAAAATTGGAACTCGCTTCAAAACATTAAGTCGAGACTCCTTAGAAAGCTCCCCATCGGGAAACTTCGCAACCATTTGCTGCATGTATTCATCCAGTCCACCTTGCTCTGCTACATAATCACGAACGCCCTCAAGTTGATCCAAGATCGCCTGGCTTTTTAATACCAAGTCATCCTGTCCCAGATTTTCGACTTCATGCTTTGCAACCTGAGTTGAGGTCACCGATGCCAAAGCCGTAGCCACGATGACAATCCCTAAAACCTTCGTAATCAACTTCATGCAGCCCTCCCCGAACGCGTTTTCCTAGCTTAAAGGAGCTTTAGCGCAGACAAAGATGATGCCGATCATAATTGGAGTATTTGTAATTTAAAGGCTAGGCCAGATTGAGAAAAACGTCCTCGGCCCAAGATGCTTGAATAAAAATAAGACATATATTATTTTATTATGAGTCAGCTTGCCTCTTTGCAAGGATCCCTCATAAATTAAAATTTATTTTTGGGAGCCACGCTTACTTGCAAAAAAATGAGCTGTGCTCTCAGAAACTTGCATCACGAAACGGTCTTGCATCGAACTTTCGAATTCTATCGAAAAAGAACCTTGCGACGAAATGTTTAAGTCTTGTAAATCAATTTTCGCCTGAACATTTTTTTCGCCAATAGACACAATTTGCGAAGGTAAGAAACGAAACGTGCAGCTAGCTGTTTGGTTATTGCGTCCGCAATCAATCTTAATACTGCCATCAGCAGAGAGTAATTCGGTGCGCTCAGGGAGGCTCAAAACCTGCATCATTTCTTTAAGACGCGAAGAGCGAGAGTCTTCATTAATCAGGACAACAACTCGCTCGGGGCGATGAAACACCCCGACAGAATCTAAAGAGGCCTGGGCAAAAACCGTTGTGAACAAAGTGAAGATCAATGCAACAACTGACGTTTTCATTTTCTAGCCTCCTTGGCCTTGGAACTAGATCGTAATAACCTTTTTGTATTCGTTCAAACGTTTATCCAAGTCGCTCAATGTCACTTTTGCTAAAGCTTTCACAGAGAAATCTTGAATCGTGTGACTTGCCATCATGGATCCCATGATACACGCTTGTTTCATATGCGTCGTTGTTGGAACTTCTTTTTGCGCCGCTAGGTAACCAAAGAATCCACCTGCAAAGGTGTCACCAGCGCCCGTTGGATCCACAACTGTAGCAATTGGCATTGCCGGCAAAATGAAGTAGCCATCTGCTTTTGTGTACATGGCAAAACCGTACTCACCGCGTTTAATAACGACAGCACTTGGTCCCATGGCAGTGATCATTGGCGCCGCAGAAATAGCGTTGTTTGCGCCCGTCAACATTTTGGCTTCACCTTCGTTAATCAAGACAAGGTCTACTTTCTTAAGAACTTCGATCACTTTGTCTTTTTTAATCGTCAGCCACAGATTCATTGAATCCATACCTACGAACTTTGGTGACTTCACTTGTTCCAAAACTTGCAACTGCAATTCAGGAGCAATGTTCGCCAAGAAAACGAAAGAAGAATCTTTGAAATGTTCAGGCAATTGCGGGTTAAAGTGTTCAAAAACGTTCAACTCTGTTTTCAAAGTTTTCGCTTCGTTCATGTCACCTTCGTAAGATCCTTCCCAATGGAATGTCTTACCTGGAACTTTTGAAAGACCCGCTAAATCCACGCCACGCGCATTTAAAAGATCATAATCTTTTTGATCGTAGTCTTCACCGACCACACCCACAACACGCACTTTTGCAAAAAGCGACGCGGCCAAAGAGAAATAATTCGCAGATCCACCCAAGGCGCGATCGGCAGTTCCTGACGGAGTTTTGATTGAATCGTAAGCGAGACTGCCGACAACTAAGATTTCTGACATGATTATTGCTCCTGCTTTTGTTGTTCTAGATTTTGCAGCATTTCGCGTTTGTACTTCGGAAGACCTGCAAGTTTAGAGTTTGAAATATCCATTGATTGTGGCTTATTAGGTACCTGGCTTGTCAACTGACCACAAGCTGCGAAAATATCACGGCCCATTGAACGACGCAAAAGAACATGCGCCCCTAAACGGATCAGCTCTGAATGGAAGGCCTCAACGGCTTGATCCGAAGGACGTTCATAGCCTGAACCTGGATGTTCATTGAATGGAATGATATTGATCTTACATGGCACACCACGCACAAGTTTTACCAACTGACGAGCATGTTCAATTTGATCGGTAATACCCTTTAACAAAACGTACTCGAAAGTCACCTTATCGCCTGTTTTATCGCAGTAGTCTTTGCACGCATTCAAAAGCTCTGTCGTGTTCCATTTTTTATTGATCGGCATGACTTGGGTACGAATTTCATCGGTCGGACCGTTGAGGCTCACGGCCAAACGAACCTTCGCTTCGGCAACACGCCACATTTCCGGCACGATACCAGATGTCGAAACAGTGATCTTCTTACGTGATAAATTAATACCCCATGGCGAATGGATCACGTCGATCGTGTTGAAGACGGCTTCAGGATTATCCAACGGCTCGCCCATACCCATGAAAACGATATTGGTGATGCGTTGACCTTCCGTTAGACGATCATGTACTTGCATGAACTGACCGACGATTTCTTCTGTGCGTAAACGACGTTTCAATTTTTGTTTGCCGGTAAAACAGAATTTGCAGCCGATGTTACAACCCACTTCAGACGAAATACAAAGAGTCAGACGGTCTTCCGAAGGAATCACCACGGCTTCGACGCTGTTGCCTTGGCCCATATCAAAAAGGAGCTTCTGAGTTCCGTCCACGGACTTCAAATGCGTAATCACCGGTGGTAATTCAAAGCTTAAAATCGAGGGCAAAGCTGCGCGGAACTCTTTTGACAAATTGGTCATTTGCTCTGGGTCCGTCACGCGTTGTTCATAAACCCATTTAAAAATTTGCTGAGCGCGGAATTGTTCTTTGCCCTTGCCCTTTAAATATTCTTTCAAACCCTCTAGTGTCAGAGAGTAAAAGTTCACAGGTTTGTTTTCGAGGGGTTTAGCGACGTTATCGTCAGCATAGTTTAACGGGGCAGAGGTCGTGCCTTCGGCGGCAACGCCATTATTCAATTCCATCTTCGGGCTCCTTGGGCTTGTTACAGCCTTGCTTATTACAGCTGGGACCTTTTGGCGGTCCCTTTGGTTAAAGGATTATGTGTGGCGATTTTGTAGCATAGGCCCCTGCACTTTCCTAGGGATTTCAGAGGATTAACCCCTTATAACCGGAGCCTTTTTCGCAAATCACCCCACGCAGAGCAAAAACTTCATCGGTATGACCTAAAATTCGACAGATCTTTTCTTCCATACGCTCGATGAATATTTAGTTGCCCTTGTGTTGGCGCC
>CAMLMF010000093.1 GCA_946480995.1 uncultured Bdellovibrio sp.
GCAAAGCCCTAGGTCACTTTGGTTTCACCGGCCAAATTAAAAGTATTTCTGAAGAGGGTGTAAAAGCCTTCATGGCAAACAAAGTTTCTTTGATCCGTTTAAGCGATATCGAAACTTTTGAAAAAGCGAAGCCGCGTTCTGAACGCCCCGTTAGGGTAGCTAAGGCTGAAGAGTCTGTCGCAGCGCCAGCAAAGGGAGCCGCTAAAAAGTCAAAAGCCCCTGTAAAATCAGCTAAAGATGAATTGGATGAGGACGAAGAAGACGACTTCGCGTTCGAAGAAGTTTCTGACGAAGAATTCATTCCTAAGAAAGTCAAAAAGGGCAAACCTAAAGTCACGGGCAAAAGTGGCAGTAAGTTTATCCCGGCGTTTAAAAAGTAGGATCAAATTTTAGTTTCCCTAGATCCATTGTATTGGTTTCGGGAGGGGATTTAAGATTTTCGCCTTTAACGACGAGTTTTAATTTCTTCGCCGGGAATTTCCTGTTAGCATTTTTGTTATGCAAAACACCCAAGTTAAAAACATCTTAGTCCTTGCTGCCGTTTTACTTCTTCAACCGATGTTCAGTGCCGGTTCTTACGCGTTGGCGAAAAAGAAATCTCCCCCAAGAGCTTACAGCTTTATTGTGGAGGGCGGAAAAGCTTCGCAAGGAGAGTGTGATGGTGAACGCAAATTGCCGCGCTTAAAACGCCTGAAGGAATTTTCAAAAACAGGTTCATACATGGGTTCGGAGTTACAAAGTCCAGAGATCCCAGGCAAAACCAACGAAGAAATGTGGAAGCATATCTTTAGAGACAAAGGCACGTGCAACTCAATCCTAGCTAAAACACCATCATCCGTTGTTGAAGCCACCCTCAAAGGACCGAAGCCAGAAATTCCACCAGAAGAGGAAGAAGCTGAAGAGCCAGACACGGCAGCTCCAAAGGCGGACGGACCTGATACAGAATAAAGTGAAACAGCACGCCAAGTTGGATATTTAAGTTCTTATTTTTTTGGGCTGCATTTGTAAATTTGGCGAGAGCTTTCTTGAGTAAAGTCTCCGAAATTAAGATCACCCCAAAGGTTTTCAACAATAAACGAGTTTGCTCTAAGGATGTATTGAATTTCTTGCGGAAATAAAATTCTCTGGCTGAAGCACCGCTCAGCAATTTTAATTTTTTCTTCAGAATAGAAGTTCCATGTCACACTGTTGATTTGAGTCGTTCGATCGTATCTGCTTTGCTCCTTAATTTCGATTTTTTTGCCCTGGTGTATGACATGTCCAATCGAGGCCTCTCCGGCATCGGCCGTTTTCAAAAAGCGGAAGTCAGGATTGAAAATGTCGATTAATATAAAGCCATTTTTCTTAAGCAATTTTTTGGCTGTCGTAAAAAAAGTATCATAGTCGTTGGGTGTAGAGAGGTGAAGAAACCCGTTGCCGCCAAAAAAGAGCGCATCAAATTTTTCTTTATCCTGAAAACTTCTAGCATCCCCCAAGTAAAGAGGCATCGTAAGGCCCTCGCGTGCTATTTTTACTTGTGCTTTCGAAATCATCTCTTGCGAGGGCTCAAGGCCTTCGATATTCAGGCCTTTTTTTCGCAAGGGGATCGCTATGCGTCCTGTGCCTACGCCGATTTCAAGAATACGTCCATCTAAAGGCAGAGTCTTCTCATAAAAAGCAACGTCCGCAGTAAAGTGATCGTGAGTGGTGTCGTAAAGATCGCCATCTGTATAGAGTCCATTTTTATCGTAGTTCATATCTTTCCTCGATTTTAACATTAAATTTTTTTACTAATCTTTCGACTTCCTCATATCCATCATGCTCACTTCTTTGAAATGCCCTTTTAAGATGATCTTTACTAATTCTGGGATATAATTTGCTAAAAGCATTTATGGCCCAATAGTTCACCTTCAATTCTTGTTCTGTGCAGTGGTTGGCGATAGGGTCTTGGTGAATAATCCCCAAAGCCAAGTGTCCTAGTTCGTGAAGAAGTGCGAAAGTGCTCTTCGCATCAGAAAGTTGATTGTTCAAAATGATATGAAACGATGTTCCCTCTCCAAAAACTAAGGCGCCAGATTTAAGAGGAGCATACGACACGGATGCAACATTGAGGCTTTTGCAAAGGATGCTAATTTTCTCCATGACTTGACTCCCGATAGTAATGTGATGGTAGGTAAGAGTGAATATTTCCAAAAGGTTTAGCAAATTCGCTAAGGACCAAGTCGCCTGAAGCAAGGATGGCCAGACTATTATTTTTTTCCTTGGTTTGATGGCTTTGCTTTTCAAAAACAACTTCCAAATCATTCGGAATTTGTTGGTTCTTCAGGGCCTCAAATTGCTCCCAAGAAATTTCCTGGACAGACCGTGTATTAGGAACATTGACTGAGCGCCATCTCTGGACTTTGATTTTGTCGACACCTATGCCACTTGCTAGTTTAAGAAACGCTTCAAATTCCAAGTAATTTTCATGATGAATACAAGTTGCCAAGCTCACAGAAATATTTTCATCATTAAGTCTTTTAATTGCGGATACGGTTTCAGAAAAACTGCCGTCGCCTCTGATCTTGTCATGAGTCTTCGCAATGCCGCCGTCTAAGCTGAGTTGCACGGATCTGACCCCTAGGCGAGATAGGCTCTTGATCTTTTCTTCATTTAGGCCAGCGCCACTCAAGGTAAGAATAGGAAACATCCTGTGTGCGACAATTTCTTGAATTAATTCGTTAAAATGGGGGTAAAGAATTGGATCTCCTCCAGCAACTCCAACGAGTGCCACTTTTGAATCTGCCAGATCTTTAATCACTTTTTTTAAGAGCTGAAAATCAAGATGTCTTGAGTTCAAAGATCCATCCATGACAAAGATGCAGTGGCTGCATGCTTTGAAACAGTGATTCGTAGGATAGATTGTGACGACGGCGGGTAGCTCGACTGATTTACTTATTGAAGGATGCGACACGAGATGTCTCCTTGATTGAGAAAAGATAGAAAAAGGCGCCAACAATTCCAATTAAAATGCAGACACTGAAAAAAACAAGATTGATAGAAGTTTTCGCGATCAAATAGCCTTGGCAGGCGTTGACAGCGGCGCAAATTATCATGTTCAGGAAGAAGCCGAATGAAACAAGCGTCACACGACTTGGGTGATTTGCTGGGATCAGCGATTGTAATTGATAGCGCGAATAATAAATCGAAAAAGTTCTTATGAGTTGTTGTGAGAGTAAGGCTAAAATAGCTGCAGCAGATCCCCCTAAGGCCAAGAATCCCGATAATGCAATAAGCAGAATCATTTTGAATTCCAGGTTTTCAAAAAGGTCAGACTTGTTATTTAATCGTGAAAAGAACTGAATCATCATTGCTGAAAGCAAACCTAAGCCACCGACGATCCATCCAATTTCTGATATTTCAAATGAGTTGTGTTCAAGAAATGGAGCGTAAATTCCAAATAGACTTCTAACTCCAGCGAAAACTAAAGCTGCGAAGATAGACTTTTTCAGAAACTGAGGTTGTTCGCGAGTCGAAAAGTCCGCAGCAGCAGAAATGACTTCTTTTATATCTATTAAGCTTCCGTTCCTTTCACCTTTTACATTGGGGATGATCCACCATGTGGCAAGAGCCCCAATAAGAATCAGAAAGGTATCGATAGCCAGGGGTAAGGCCAGGTGCACTTTTGCTAGGTATCCTCCAAGAATAGCTAGGACAGACCCACTGACTATAGAAATCGTTGCTGACCATTTCATCCATTTTTTAAAGTCGTTGTTGTTCTTTTGCGTTTCAAATAGGAGGCTGTCGAAGGTTCCCGATGACAGCGACGAAGCGATGGGGAATACCAAAATAGAAATATAAAAAGTAAACTTTGTTGGGTAAAGAATTAAGGCCAATTGCATAAGTCCATAAGCAATTTCGCTGATAACTAAAACTTTTTTCCGGCCAAGCAAATCGCTAATAACACCCGCAGGGATTTGGGTTGCTGCTGCAACTAGAAAAATAATTGATGATGCTTGAATATACTCGCTCAGGCTTAAACCTATGTGCCGCGTAAAAAAGAATACCAAGACAGCCGCAGAGATAGACTCAGTACCAAAAAGTGAGCGATGTAAAATCAGAAATTTTATTTTATTCATAGGCTTAGTCCTTAAAAGTAAGGAAGGTTGGGGTATTGCTTTTTCCCAAGTGGACAATGGCCGGGTTCTTCGTTTCGCCATTTGTTAAAAATGGGATGATGGTCCCATACTTCTTTGATTTGCTCTGGTTGACTGATCGATGTTTCAGTTCTTTCCGTTTCAACGCCTAAATCGCAGGCGGAAAGTGTTAAGTCAGAGTTGATGATCATGTGGGTCGTTCCTGCGCCACATCCCATCAGTGAGGGCGGGGTATGAGGGAGAGTTTTCGCTAACCCATCAGATATTTTTAATTGTGGGAATTGCTCAGATCCCCTTGCAACTTGAGCTTGAATACTTGCAACTGAATGTTCATCAAGCTTTAATCCAGTATCAAGTGATGCTGTGCCAATAGGTATTAGTGGCATAATGCGAACGGTGTCGACTTGAAGTTCGCTGGCTAATTTTAGTAGATCAAAAACCTCATGGTGATTTTTGCGGTTTGCGACGAAAGCTAGATTAACCATAAATCCGTATTTTTTAGCATTTTGAATTCCCTTAATGGTTTTTTGAAAAGTTCCTTTACCACGTAGGGATTCGTGGGTTTCCAAATAAGGTGAGTCTAAGCTAATTTGCAAAACCTTAAGACCTGCCTCTTTAAGTTCCAAGGCTTTTTCCTCTGTGAGAAGAAGAGCGTTGGTTGCGGCAAGAATATTGAATCCACGTTCCGTGCTGTATTTAAGAATTTGCGGAAAATCTTTACGAAAAAGCGGCTCGCCACCTAAAAAATAGAGGTGACGCGTTCCTGACTTTGCTAAATAATCAATGATTTCTAAGATTTTATTTAAGGAAACTTCTTTGGTATAGTCAGTGAGGTAACAATGGCGACAACGAAGATTGCACCGACCTGTGATGTACCATTTTACTGTTACTGGAAAATCTAAATGTAAAAGACGATATGCCATTGTTACCTCCCTTTATTACATTGCGCTCAATGATGTGAGGCAGCCACGTACGTCGATAATTTGAATACTTGGTTTAAGTGTTTTTTTCATATGCTCTCCTTTCTTCGTTTGGTTGTTTTGTTACTAAAACGTTGATTTCAATGCAGGTTTTTACGAAAGATCGGATATCCGCGTCTTCTGTGTCGACACCTGAGAGGGATCCTTGATCGATAAGGTCAAGAAGTTCAAAAGCGTCGGCATTCATTTTTAATAGTTGAAATCTATTGGGATCGAAGAAGGAAAAATCAGTATTTCTACGAATGAGTTGTGCATTAATTTTAAGATCAGAAAGGTTTTCCATGTAAAGCCTCTTTGTGAGTGTGTGATTCGTATGGAGGGGTAAAGCAACGGATGTGCCGGACATTAAAACCGGTGATCGGTTGCTAAAACGTATTTATCGCGTTTTTAGCCGGTAAGGTTGTCAAAATATCCCAAATAGCAGTTTCATTTCTCGGAATGGAGACAAATCAAAAATGATGGCACATGGGGGGCAAGGAAAGAGCACTCTTATAAAGAAGGGCGAGCCTCTAAGGTTGCCATCGGGCTTGCGCAAATATACCCTGAATCTACAGCAGGAGATTCCATGAGCATCGCAAAGCTTTATGCAAAGTTATCAAAGTGGCCCCTTGGGAAAACAATTTTCTCGATCATCGCTGCAAAGAAGGCCCCTTACTTTTCAAGCATCTGTCCCAAGATCACTGAACTTACTGAAAAGGGTTGTGTCGTCTTTTTGAAAAAACGCGGCAAGGTCTTAAATCACTTGGGGACTGTGCACGCGATCGCGATGTGTAATGCTTGCGAACTTTCTTTTGGTTTGACGATGGAAGCGGGGCTGCCAAAAAACTTACGGTGGATCCCCAAAGGTATGACGGTTCGTTATTTAAAAAAAGCCGAAACAGATTTAAAAGCTGTGTGTGATTTTCCGCAAGTCACAACATTGACTCCCGGTGATCACGTCGTGCCGGTGCAAGTCCGTGACCGTAACGAACAAATTGTTATGGAGGCTGATATCACGGTTTACGTCAGCGATAAGCCGAAAAATAGTCTTTAGCGGTGCTACCGGAGACTGTGTCAAATGTGACATTTTAAGTCGTAAAGAGATGACTTTTGCTTGGTTTTTATCTATAATTTAGCAAATTAATAAAGGGGTTCTGAAGGATTTTCTTCAGAAGTTTTCAAGTGGTAGGGTCGCCATTTAATAAATGAGGACCCTTCTATGGAACACGCGTTGTCGAAACTTGTGCCTTTATTATTTATTCTAGTGCCCGCCATTATCTTTTTAACGTTATTCTTTTATCTAGAAAAAAAACGAAAAAAATAGGAGGAGGGCATGAAACGTTTGCTCCCGAAGTCTCTGCTGAAGTCCCTTGAACATTTTCTGCATCTGGAATCTTCTTCCGGTATTATTTTGGCCGCAAGTGCCGTGGTGGCGATGTTTCTTGCCAACAGCGTGTGGTCACAGGTTTATTTTTCCATCCTAGAACTTAAGTTGGTTGGATTAAGTCTGCAACATTGGATCAATGATGGTCTGATGGTGATTTTCTTTTTTGTCATCGGGATGGAATTAAAAAAAGAAATCCTTAGCGGCGAACTTAGCAGCAAGCAGAAGGCCGCCTTGCCCGTCGCGGCCGCCCTGGGGGGAATGGTCGTTCCGGCTTTGATCTATTATTTTTACAACCCTCAAGGCGAAGGTGTCAGTGGTTGGGGAGTGCCCATGGCCACCGACATTGCTTTTGCGTTGGGGATTTTGAGTCTTTTCGGTAAGCGGGTGCCGCTTTCTTTGAAAGTGTTTCTGTTAGCCCTTGCGATTGTCGATGACCTGGGTGCTATTTTAGTGATCGCGTTCTTTTATACTAAAGAAATTCGCTTTGAAGGTTTGTTGTTGGCGGTGGCCGCATTGGGCCTTATGTGGTTTGAAAGAAAAAAAGGTATTAAGTCTTATGCCGCTTATGTTCCCTTTGGTATCATGGCGTGGTTCGGAGTTTTATATTCAGGTGTTCATGCCACCGTCGCAGGTGTTTTGATCGGATTCTTGACGCCACTGACTTTTAAAACTTCTAAAGACAGTTCCGAAACTTATTCGCCCTTAGACAACTTAGTTCATTACCTGCATCCGTGGGTGAGCTTCGGTATTATGCCGATCTTTGCTTTGGCCAATGCGGGGATTGATTTGCGCGGACTGAACTTAAGCGAACTTATTGTTCATCCCATTCATCAAGGCGTGGCTTTGGGATTGTTCTTTGGCAAGCCATTGGGCATTGTTATTTTCTCTGTCGTATTCGTATCTTTGGGATGGGGCCGACTGCCAAAGGGTTTAAATTGGGGACACGTTGTCGGAATGGGATTTTTAGCGGGCATCGGTTTTACGATGTCGCTTTTTATTTCTAATTTAGCCTTGCCGGTGGCTCTTGAAACCTATTCGAAGACGGGAATTATTTTTGGTTCCGTGCTTTCGGCTGCGATCGGTGCCACGATTTTGTCGTTGGTTTTTCGTCGCGCTCGCTCTCAATTAGAGCCGCGCGCAGTTTCCAAACACTCTAAAATATCCACGCCGTCACCCGGGAAGAAGTGAAAGTGCGGATGTTCTAAAAACATTTTCGCGGCTTCGTCGTGGGATTCAGCCTGAATGACCATAAAGTTTCCCATCAAGCTTGGCATAGTATGAACGCCCTGGGAGTCGACCTTTTTTGTTCTGTCACTCAAGGGTGCACCCTCATAAACAATTTGTTTGTTGTATTTGGCGGCCCATTGCTCTTGCGCGGCCAAGCCTTTTGCAAAACGTTCTTTCTGCGTTTGTGCATCGAGCTTCATCCACGCTTGGTGATTCTGGCTGTTTTCTGCACAGGTAAAAATCGCTAAAAAGTTTTTCATCGCAGGGCCTTTTATAGAGTTGTACTTAAATACCAAACAGTATGTAAGGGAATATATTGAACTAAAGACCTGTCCAGGCAAGGGAATTTTGTGTAATAATTCAGGACAATGGTCAGTCAGGACTGCCATATTGTCGGGTACAGTTTGCAGATTAAGACACCGAAACCACTCGCGAAAATGATGGAAAACGCCGATAAAGTTATATGCAAAAAATCATTCTGATCACGCTTTTATTTATCACCGCTTGCAGTTCTAAACCGAGTCTTAAAACCGCTCAGGTTGTTTTACCTCCGCCGCCTAAAGATGCCTTGGAGTTAAGTAAAGCCTTAGAGCAGGGGGCTGAGCC
>CAMLMF010000094.1 GCA_946480995.1 uncultured Bdellovibrio sp.
TATCCCTGCTTCGTTTAGGTGACATCATTCAGCAAGAGCCATTGCTGCGTGGTTTACGTCAGAAAAATCCCCAAGCAGAGATTCATTTATTGATAAATAAGCAATTCGCAAATGTTGAACGCATCTTTGAAGGTGTCGTCGACAAATATATATATTTTGATCGCACCTCATTGCAGCAAGGCCTAGGTGAAGCGGCTTACAATATTTTGTGGTCGTACAAGCAGGTTGAAAATCTGATTTCCGATTTAAATGGTGCGCATTACGACAGAGCGATCAATCTGACCCACAATAAGTTGAGCGCTTATCTGCTAGGAGCCCTAGAAATCCCTGAAAAACGCGGTTTGTACCAAGAAGAAGGGCGCTTCCAAGGTTTAAGCAATCGTTGGATTCGCTATTTTAATGATCGCTTTTCTGGGAATCAAAAGTCATTGTTTCATTATGTGGAGTTGTTAGGGAAGGGTTTTGATATTCCCGTACAAACGGTGGAAGCGGTTACTGCAAAAAAACGTAGCAAGCTTGTCTTGTTACAGTGCCTTACTAGCAGCGAAAAAAAAGATTGGGGCTTAGAAAGATTTAAGCAACTGAAGCGCACCATTGAAATTGCTTTGGTCGATTATGAAGTGTGTGTCTTAGGCGCTTCGTTTGAGCGCGACACCTTGCTGTCAGTTTTTTCAGAAAGTGACTTGTTGATTTGTGATTTAGCGGAAGCGCGCAAGCATTTGCAAAATGCAGCACTTTTGGTAACAGGCGATACCAGCATCAAACATATCGCGGCTCAAGTGGGAACACCTATTGTCGAGATCGTTATCGGCAGCAGTGACGCTTCAAAAACGGCAGCTTTTGCGGCAAGATCCGTTGCTGTACAAACGCAGGCTCCGTGTGCGCCGTGTTCGCACTCTGGCAAGTGCACGCAGATCAGTCATCTATGCGCAGAAGATGTGACCGTAGAAAAAGTTTTCGGTGCCGTGTGGGATCAACTGAGTGGTGAAAAGATCGCCAATCGTAAAGTGGTAAATAGCCTAGAACGGGCCGTCTGGACGATTTATCTAGATAAGAACAATGCGGAAGCACAGCCATTCTATCGCGTGGCTGCAGAGGATTTCTTAAATCAAACAACTGCAGAATCTTTGCAGGCTTCTTTGCCCGCGTGGAATGAGCAGACGGCGACTTACCGTGCTTGGATTGTGAAAGCTCACGCGGCATTGCCTACGCGAGATTTCTTAGCCACGCACAAAACTTTCCAAGCGTCGGATATTGCTGAGTTGGTTTTGTTGGCGCAAGACATTCTGCGTTCGAAAAAAGATGAAGCTGGCTACTTCCAGTATTTTGTCGAAGCGTTGCTGTCGCGCTTTAGTCAGCCTGTACAAATTTATGACCGTGTTTTTAAAGCTCTTCAGGATGTGGAAGAGCTGATCAGTGTTCGCGAGGAATTTACTCAACATCTGCAAATGCTCTCTCAGGAAGGTGCGTACTATGCAAAAGGAATTGGACAATTATCTATCAGCGGCTTTGAAGAAATTAGAAAAGGCGTACAGCGAGATCTTGAAGACGCAGGGGTATAGTCAAGAAGCCGAAAGAGTGCAGCTTTTAAAAGAACTCGTAAAGGAACAAGTGAAAAATGAAAATTCTAGTAATTCAACTCGCTAGACTTGGCGATATCTTTATGACTTGGCCTGCGTTGCGCGCATTAAAACGCGCACATCCTCAGGCTGAAATTCATTTGTTAACTCGTCCGCGTTTCGGTGCGGCGGTCGAAGGCTTGACGGCTGTTGATCGTCATATTTCTTTGCCGGTCAGTACGATCTTGGCCCCTTTGGTGCAGGAAGACGCTGATTTCGACACTTCGCTAGTGCGTTTGAATGAAACTGTCGATTCGTTAGTGGCAGAAAACTATGACACTGTTGTGAATCTGACTTTTTCCCCGGTATCGAGTTATTTGACTCATGCGGTAAGTGGATTGCACACGACGGTTTTGGGTTACACACGCTATAACGATGGCACGTTGTGTTTGGCGGACGAGGTCAGTTCGTACTTTTACGCCCAAGTGGGGCCAGAGCGTGCCAATCGGGTGCACTTAGCAGATATTTTTGCGTCGATGTTAAATGTTGAATACATCGAGCAGGATTGGATGGCGCCGGCACTAAATGATACCAGCTTCGCGCTGCCAGATTGTTATATGGCTTTGCACGTGGGGGCCAGCGAGAAACACAAATCTTTAAGTCCGATGGCGTGGGCCCGCACGTTGGCTTACTTCAGTCGTCGTTATCAAGGATTGCCTATCGTATTGATTGGGGCTGCTGGTGAACTTCCTTTGGCAGAAGAAATTATCCAAGGGGCGCCGAATGCGACGATCATTAATCTGGTCGGAAAGACCTCCATGCCAGAACTCTTTACGGTGATTCAGGATGCTGACATTTTGGTTGGTTGCGACAGTGCGCCGATTCATATGGCATCATTAACAGACACACCGACTTTGAATGTTTCTGTGGGTAAAGTGAATTATTGGGAAACCGGCCCGAAAGCGACGCTGGGTTTTATCTATCGCATTGAAAATGAAGAAAAACTGGTGACGGAGCGTTTGGGTGAAGTCATGGCTTTGCTTTTAGAGGGCGAAGTGGCTTCGGAACTTATTCCGCGCGCACCGGGTTTAGTCAGCTATGCACAAAATGACTATGGCACAGAGTCCTTTCAGTGGGGTCTGGTTCAAGCTTTGTATTTGGGTGGCGCCTATCCGATTGCCGATAAAATGGAAATCATTCAAGGGGCGACACAGTTACAGGATATCAATAACTTCGCCATGGAACAGATCGCTTTAATCCCTGAAAAGGGCTTGGAAGTGGCCGGGCCGTTATTAGATAGCGCTGAAGAAGTTATTCAAAATATTAGCCGAGTCGTCCCGGAATTGAGTCCTCTTATTAACTGGTATCAAGCGGAGAAGATTCGCATTGGTCCAGGGTCGCTTGAGGAGATCTGTGCGACAGCTTTGAGTATTCACCAACGTTTAGCCCGCCATGTGGAGGCTTACGTTCCTCATGAGGCCTTAATTCACCAAGAGGAGGCGCTCGATGGAACGCTTTAAAGTCAGCGGAGAAGATCTGCGCAATTTTTATCAAGACAATATCGAGCTAAAAAAAGTTTTTAGCGATATCGAACGGGATTTGCGCTCGGAAAATCAAGTGGTTTGTCGTTATATCGTCAACGGTATGGAAGTGGCAGAAACTGAAGAAGTACGCTTTTCCACGGTAAAGCTTTCCGACATTGAAACACTGGAATACGTGACTGAAAACAGCCGCGATATTACGTCGATTGTTTTAAAAGGTTGGATCGAAGCTTTGCCGGAACTAATTCAAAGAACTGAAAACCTATCTAAGCGCATGCGCGCTCAGGGTTTTAGTGGTTTGTTTAAATCCATTCACGATTTGGTGCAAAACTGTGAATACCTGATCGACAGCACGATCACGATCAAAGCGATGATGGGCGATCAGTTTCAAGGGTCTGGTCCAGTGGATTGGTATAAGGCCGAAGAAGCCAGCAAAAAAACGGTGACTGAGGCGTTACGCGCTTTGGAAAATAAGGATTTTGTTCTTTTAGCGGACGTCCTAGAGTATGATTTGAACAATGTCTTGCAGATGTGGTTAGATCACCTGCGAGTCGTGGAGAAGTCGCTTCATGGGGAATACGCCGGGCCTAATTTCAATGCCGAACAAGCTGGATCCTATTCTATGGGTAGGAAACGTATCGCCAATTAGACTTCCGCATTTCTTTCCTTTCCAGAAACGGGAAGTGGAAATTGTATTCAGGGCCTCTTGTGCAGAGGCCCTTTCGCTTTTAAAGACCCAGAAGTTTTCCTCGATCTTAGTCCAGGATCCCAGCGTGGAAGAACGCTTGGAGTTCTTGGTGCAAGCTCGTCTTTATCAGCCGATGGCGCCACGAATTTTAATTGCCGAAGATTTGTCCGAACAGGAAGTTCGCGAAGGTATCAACAAAGCGCAAGTGTACAGATTTATGCGTTGGCCATTGAGTGAACGGGAAGTCTGGGCGCAATTGGAAAGTGCTTTGCAAAAGCACTCGATGTATTTGTCGCGATCCCTCTTGCTGCGTGAATCTTCGCACCAAAATAAGCAATTGGAAGCCTTAACCCATTCCTTGGAAGGAATGGTCGAAGAGCGCACACAGTTTATTGAGCTTTCACATAATGAAGAAAGCGAAAAGCTGAATCGTGAACGCCTGCTGGTGCGTTTTATTAAAGATTTAGGCACGCAAAATTCTTTCGAGGACATCCTGGGGGTTCTGCGCAAAGAACTGCGCAAGTTCCATAAAATGGGTGATCCTATCTTGGCGTACCGTTTAGGCGGAGGAAAAACTATTTTCCTTAGCTTTCATTCAGGCCACTTTAATCAAACTGAAACTTTAGCTTACTTTGAGTTTCCGAAAACGGCCGAGGTGCCTTCGCCAGAACTGATTCGCTATTTTGCTAATCATTTCGGCCGCCCCTTTATTCGTGCCTACGCAGTTCCTTTAGAATTGCGCCTGACCAGTCATCTGGTGGGCGATGAGGGCGAAGCTATTTTATGTATTGAAAATTCATTGTCGGATAAAGAAATGACTCCGTTCGTGGATTTTATGACGGACCGTATGCGCCCGCTAAGTATGGCCTTGGACCGTGTTCTTTTGGAAAGTCAGCTTTCAAGTTTTTCCTATCGCTGGGAAAAAACTTTTGATGGTATGCGCGATCCCGTGGCCATCGTTGATTTAGAATACAACGTCGTGCGTGCCAATCGAAAATTTTCCGATAAATTTTTTCAGCAAAAATGTTTTGAAAGTTTCGCACACAAAAAGTCTCAGTGCGAAGGGTGTCCTGTGCCCACGGCCCTTAAGGAAGGTGTAACTGCGACCGGGCAAATCCAAGTAGAGGGCCGAGTTTATCAGGTGCATAGTTATCCGGTTCTGCTGGAGCACGGGGCGCGTCCGACTAATATTGTGAATCAATATGTGGATATCACCCAATCGCGGGAACTATATCTGCGCATGTTGCAGAATGAAAAGATGGGCGCTATTGGTATGCTTGCTGGCAACATCGCCCATGAGCTTAATAATCCTTTGACCGGCCTTAGAGCTTTGACTCAGGTTTTGTTGCAGGAAGTGACGGATGAAGGAAACTTGCGTGCGGATTTAATCGAGATTGAAAAGGCCACGGCACGCTCGCAAAGAATTATCAAAAATCTTTTAGATTTTTCTAAGGGCGAAGATCAGCCGTCGGAGTATATCAGTGTTGACGAGGTCATCGAAAGAACCCTGCCGATGCTAAAGTCGGCATTGCGCCTGCACCGTTTGGAAGTTGATCTTAAAACTTTGGGGCACAGCGTTTTCGTCGAGCCTCATTTGCTGCAGCAGGTGGTATTTAATCTGATTAACAATGCCTGTCAGGCAATGAAAGATCCGGGGCGTTTGCGCGTGGAAACCGATGTGCGCGCCAACCAGGTTTTAATTCGCATTGAGGACACGGGGCCAGGAATTCCCGAAGACATTCAACGCCGCATCTTCGAACCGTTCTTTACCACAAAAAAAGAGGGACACGGGACAGGTCTTGGGTTAAGTATGTCTAAGTCCATCATTGAAAAATTTGGCGGCACAATTCAATTCCAAAACGTGGAACCGCAGGGATGTTGTTTCACGATCGTGCTGCCTCAGAAAAGTTCGGAGTAACTTTTGAAAGTTCTTATCGTTGATGATGAAACCCTGGTGCGACGCTCACTTTCTCGAGCGTTGAAAAGCAAGGGCTATGACGTGCAAGAAGCTGTGAACGGCACTGAAGGATTGCAAGTGTGGCGGACATGGCATCCTGATTTGGTTTTTTTAGACGTGTTAATGCCGGGCATGACCGGGCCAGAGGTTTTAAAGGAAATCGGTAACGACAACAAAGCCAAAGTGATTTTGATGTCGGCCTTTTCCGGAGAACACAACATGCAAACTGCGCAACAAATGGGTGCGAGTCATTTTGTGCCAAAGCCTTTTGAAGATATTTTCGCCGTCGTAAAAATGGCAGAGGATATGTTGGTATGAGAATTATAGCAGGAAAATATCGCGGTCATCAGTTAGTCGCCTTCAAAGCCGACCACATTCGTCCGACCACGGACCGAGTCAAAGAAACTCTTTTCAACAAACTACAATTTTATCTTGAGGACGCTAAAGTCGTCGATCTTTTCTGCGGCACAGGCAACTTAGGCATTGAGGCCTTATCAAGGGACGCGAGCTTTTGTACGTTTGTCGAAAAAAATCCCAAGTCATTGGCGATCACGCGCCAAAATTTGGATAAATTGAAAGTGCCCAAAGAGCAGTACAAAATTATCAACATGGACGTCGTGGCTTATTTAAAATCCTACACAGGTGAATCCTTTGATGTGATTTTGGCCGATCCTCCGTTCACAGAAAAAATGGCTCATGATGTGATGACAGCGGCAAGTCAATCTGCAGGATTTGGTCCACAGACCGTGATGGCGATTGAATCCGAACAGAAAGAGCGCATGGATGAACGCTATGGTGCGATTGTGCGCTACAATCAAAAAGATTACGGCGATAAATTCTTAAATCTTTTCTGCCACGAAAGTGCGTTGCAAGAAGGTGAAGGCGATGAGTAGAGTAGCAGTATACCCAGGAAGTTTTGACCCGATCACATCGGGTCATGTCGACATCATCAACCGCATTGCGCGCCAATATGATCAAGTGATTGTTCTTGTGGCGCAGTCATCGCAAAAAAGTTCGATGTTCACGGCGGAAGAACGCAAAGATCTCATCGAAAAGTCACTTTCGCATTTACACAACATTAAAGTGGATATCTTTGGCGGTTTGACCGTGGATTATATGAAAAAGGTCAACTCTAAGGTCATCATCCGCGGCTTGCGTGCTGTGGTCGATTTCGAATACGAGCTGACGATGGCAAACATGAATCGCAAGATCGCGCCGGAAATTGAAACTCTTTTGGTCTTTGCCAGTCCCGAGTTTTATTACGTCTCTTCTCGCGGTATCAAAGAATTGGCATTAAATAACGGTCCGTTAAAGGACTTGGTTCCTGATTGTGTGATTAAGGCTTTAGAAGAAAAAAAGAAGAAATAGGAGCAGGTGCCCATGGAGCTGTCGAAACGAGCGCAGAATTTAAAAACATCTCCCACACTGTTTCTTGTTGCGAAAGCAAAAGAGCTTGCTGCCAAAGGGCATGACGTGATTTCTCTGACGGTCGGAGAGCCCGACTGGCCCACCTTTAAAGCTCCTTCAGATGCTGGCATCGAAGCCATTCAAAA
The DNA here is from genome assembly GCA_946480995.1 of uncultured Bdellovibrio sp. The sequence continues at coordinate 7,299 of CAMLMF010000094.1, forward strand.
AGGTTTGACGAAATACACTCCCGCTAATGGCACCATTGAACTGCGTAAAGCTATTTCTGAAAAAATCAAAGACGAACTGGGCTTCGACTACGGAGTGAAGCAGATCACAGTGGCTTCAGGGGCGAAATACATTATCTTTGCCGCTTTGCAAATGCTGTGTTCGCCGGGTGATGAAGTGATTATTGCCACACCTTATTGGGTCAGTTATCCGACAATGGTGGATTTGGCTGACGGGGTTCCGCACATCGTTGAATGTGGCGAAACTGAAAATTTCAAAATGACTCCGGAGCTTTTAGAAAAAGCGATCAACCTAAAAACCAAAGCATTTTTGTTTTGCTCACCTAGCAACCCGACAGGTTTGCAATACACTGCGGATGAATTAAAAGCCTTGGGCGACGTTCTTAGAAAACATCCGCAAGTCGCAATTATTTCAGATGATATTTACAACCGTTTGGTTTTTGATGGCAGCAAAGTGGCTCCACATATTTTGCATGTCGCGCCGGATTTGAAAGATCGTACGATCTTGGTGAATGGTGGTTCTAAAGCTTATTCGATGACTGGATGGCGTATTGGTTGGGCCGCCGGTCCTGAAAATATCATCACGGCTATGGCGGATTATCAAAGTCAGTCAACCGGTTCTCCTTCTAGTATTTCTCAGCACGCTTTGTTGAGTGCTTTAAAATCCAGTGAAGCGGATGTGAATGACGTGGTCAAAAAACTGATCGCGCGTAAAAGCTCGGGTCTTAAAGAGCTTGCGACGGTCGAGCAGTTTAAGGTCGCGGAACCTCAAGGCGCTTTTTATTTCTGGGTGGATATTCGTGCAGTGCTTGGTAAGTCCTTTAACGGTCAAATCATCCGAACCTCGAAGGATTTCTGTGATGTTCTTTTGGACACGTTCTTTGT
>CAMLMF010000095.1 GCA_946480995.1 uncultured Bdellovibrio sp.
GAAGCGATCACACGCAATCTGTTAGATATCGTGTTTAACTATATATTGCGCAATTGGATGAACTCCGCACAGCAGTCTTCAAAATGTTGGAGCACTGCTTTGCGTGATGTGCATTTGGTGAAAGCACTCAAAGCCATTCACGATGAACCGCAAACCGACTGGAGTGTTGAAGGCCTTGCCTCTGTCAGCGGATTATCACGAGCTGCGTTTGCTAAGAAGTTTAAAGATATCACTGGCGATACGCCAGCTCACTATCTGGCGAAGGTGCGCGTGCAAATGGCGACGCAATTTTTTCGCACAGGAACACATTCGGTGGAAGAGGTGGCCAGCGCCGTTGGCTATCAAGACGCCTTCGTCTTTTCAAAAGTATTTAAACGCGTGCAGGGTTTGTCTCCACGCGATTATAAAAAACAAATTCTGGCCGGAGCCTAATACATTCCCATAGGAATATTAAATATGAATTTATATTCCTTATAAAAATAATGAATCAGCGCGATCTTATAAAAAAGACCCGGAGGCATTATGCTTGAAGATTCAGTCAGACTTATTTCGATCACTCCCCGCGCCGAAGAAACCATGGCTTACTGCGCGCGCGTAAGTAATCCCAAAAATCAAGACAACCCCAATATTGCGCGCCTTTTAGGTTACTGCATTCAACACGGACACTGGTCCGTTTTTGAACAGGCTAATCTTGTCTTAGAAATCACCACGTCCCGTGCTATTGCTCCGCAAATTCTGCGCCACCGCTCCTTCGCCTTTCAGGAGTTTTCCCAACGCTATGCGGAGGCCGATGATTTTTTGCCCTTCAAAGCCCGCCGTCAGGATTTAAAGAATAAGCAAAACTCAATTGATGACTTCGACGATACGACGCAAAGCTGGTTTGCAGAAAGCCAAAAAGATATTTGGGCTTTTGCGTACGCCCGTTATCGAGAATCACTTGAACGCGGAATTGCCAAGGAGTCAGCACGAGCGCTGTTGCCATTAAATACTTCCACAAAAATTTACATGAACGGCACCGTGCGCAGTTGGATTCACTATATCCAGTTGCGCAGCAAAGTGGATACGCAATTAGAACACAGAAATATCGCCTTAAAATGCCGCGATATTTTTGCTGAGCAACTGCCACAAGTCGCACGCGCTTTGGAGTGGGATCTTTAAGGCGTCGTCGAGTCTAAAAGAAAATCGAATGCCAAGTTTCCATTTTTTCTGAAACATCTTGAAATCCCATGCTTTTGTAAAATTCGATAGCTGGCACACGGACGTCTTCAACTTTTAAAAAGAGCTTGGGAATTTGGGCTTGGCCTAGCTCCGCGCGCAGAGTTTTAATTAAATTCCTGGCGTGGCCTTGGCGTAAAAAATCTTGATGAGTAGCAATACGAACAATTTCAGCAGAGCTTGGGTAAGTATTGACCTGAGCTGCTGACGCGATCTTATTACCTGCCATCTGAACTCGGATTAATCCTTTACTCAGCCAATTCTTCACTTCAATCTCGGTCACCGGGTGCAGGTGACTCAGAACATTCGCAAGCTCTTCAGTATCCACTTCAGAAGCCATCTGAAAGGGAGTATCCGCAGTTTTCTTTGCAATCTCCATTTCAAAATGGTGGAAGGTTTGCGTCTTGGTATTTATATCAAGCTCTGTAAAGGCGGCATTGAGTTCTTTGTCGGCGGTCTTAAATTCAAATTTAAGACGATGACCTTTTGGCAGTTTTATTTCCTGTAAGAACTTTTCCAGCAAAGACTTAATAACACTTTTACGCCCGGCGCACTCGCTTACGAACAACTCAGCTTGGCTCCACTCATCGTTTTGCTGAAAATAGCGGACAAATCCTATTTTTTGATTATTTAAATCCGTCGCAACAAACCACGCCTTGGGATTTTCTGTCGTGAAGTATTCAATCTCGTCAGGCATGCTTGTCGGATAGCCGATCGACTGACTTAGCAGTGGCTCCATTTCTTGCAAGGTGGTTTGACCTATTGGTTGAATGCTTACTTGCACCGGGCTGACCTTCTGATTATTTCAATATTTTCTGATAGGAATACTCGTTCACGTACTCTCCATCAATAAAAGCGGCATCTTTTAAAAGACCAATGCGTTCAAAGCCAACTTTTTCGTAAAGCTTAATACCTGCTTCGTTATATGTTCTGACTGTCAACTCGACGCGATGGAATTTTGCTTGCTTGGCTTCTTCTAGCATCACATTCATCATCGCGGTGCCAAGCCCCTGACCATTGAACTCTTTTTGAATGCTCATACCAACACCGGCTGTGTGTTTTACGAATTCTGCCCCATAGCCCCAAAATCCTAAACCGCCGACGATGCGCTCGTTGTCTAAGGCAACTAACATAAATTGCGCAGGCGAGCTTTCGAAGCTGCCTAAAATCTTTTCTTCGTCACTTACAGAAACATTATCCCAATAAGTCGCTGACTGATTTAAATTTCTATAAGATTCTGAATGGGAAACTTTCAGATGCTTTAGCATATTTTCCGCATCTGCCGCAGAGGCCGAACGCAATACGATCTTTCGCCCGTCTTTTAGAATGACATCTCTAGCTGCTATCTTCATATGCACCCCGCAGTACGGTCGTACCCTAACAAAGAGCACTAGGCCATGCAACTAAAGCCTGCGACCGTACCGTACCCAATAAAACTCCACGCCAAGATGTGACTTGCAAACTGACTTGGCCAGTTACCTAACTGTGAGGTAGGCCAAGTGTAAGCCGTAGCCGCAACAGTCACGAATGTGTGCATTGAATAAATGTAGCAGGACACTCCCCCCCGTCAACAGGCTTAAAGCAACTCTAACGCTTGCGCGGCAGCCGTGCGCACGGCTTTGCGGCCATCCGTTTTTAAAAGTTCTTTTAACTTCTTCTTAGCTTTGACGATTCTGAACTCTCCGCAGGCATTAGCAGCCGCTTGTCTGACGTACCATTGCGGGTCGGAAAGGGATTTTTGAATTTGTGCCGCGACCGAAGCATCACCAATCTCAGTTAAAGCATAAAGAGCATTCACACGAATGCCGCCGCTTTCATCTTGTAATAACGAAGCGATTTCCTTCACACCCTTTTTATATTTCATGCGACCTAAGCCACGCAGAGCATGCAGACGCACCGTCATGCGCTCGTCTTTAAGAGCCGCCACTAACAGCGGAGCTCCTCGTTTGTCACCGATGGCGCCCAGTGCTTGCAAAGACCATTTACGAATTCTGGGGGCTTCGTGATTTTTTGCGGCTTTCAGCAAAGCAGGCACAGAGGTTTTACCCAAAGCCACGATCTTTTGAATAACTGCTTCGGCAGTTTTGTCGCTCGATGTATCGAGCTTTTCAATAAGCACAGCAATGTCTGCTTTCATGTCGCCCCCTGATTTAGCAACAGTAACACCACAGGCTACAATTCTTCAATACCCCAAGACATAGAGTCCAACTTTTCAAGGAGGTTTAGATTCTTAAAGGTTCTTTCAGCTGCGAGCCTCCGGCGGGCCTTCCCCCGCGAGTCCAGAAGTGTTCTGCTTAATGCTAAGATATTGCCCTGATTTTCCGGACGCTCTAGAATTTTTCAGAGGGTAAAAAATGAAAAATATATTACTGCTACTAACCTTGGTATTTTTAAGCTCCCCTGCCTTCGCGCAAAAAACAGGAAATGCGCGCAAACTGCAATTCCGTGTTCTTTTAGGACAGCATTTGGCCACACCTTCAGGTTTTAATGAGCAAATTAAAACGATCACTGCAAATTCCCCTGACGTTGAAAAAATTAAATTTAACAGCATCGATCTGTTATGGGTTTTTGATAACTCAACAGTTCTGGGCGCACGCTATGACATCTTAGAACAAGAAGATGCCAGCGGGCCGATCCAAGCAAAGTTAAGAGCAGAACGTATTGATGCCCTGCTTGGCTGGCGCTTTTACAAATTTGAAAAAGGCTATTTAGGACTTATCAGTCACGTCGCTTTAGGTGGCGATAAATTTAACTATGATACCAAAACCGTCCTGGGCAATTCCCCTGTAACGGAATCAAAACTAAAAGCGACCGTCGAGCAAGGATACGGCATCGGATTAGAGGGAGCCTTTTACCTAGAAAAGCAGTTCCCGATAGGCCTTGAAATCGGTTACACCACTTGGAAAACGAAGGAATTCACGGACTCTTCAGGAGCTGTTGTTCGTGATAGCAGCTCTAAAGATTTACAGATGGATTTGTCGGGGCTTTACTTTAAAATGGCGATTGGCTTTACGTTCTTCTAAGCATAAAGCTACGCTTGCTGTTTATACCACGACACATTTCGATGCTTATATAACTGTCTGATTTTGCAGGGAAAGCCCCGATCTAGACAGTTCCGGCAATTGCGTGTAAGATGCTATCTATGACGACTTCAAAAACAGTCCGCTTAACGGATAAACAATTTGAACAGATTGGTAAAGCTTTAGCAGAGCCACGTCGTTATATGATTCTGAAACAAATCGGTTCTTGTAAGGGTGTAGCCCCTATGGCGTGCAGCGCTTTGCAAGAAGAGCACGATATCAGTGCCGCCACTTTGTCCCATCATATTAAAGAACTTGAGACCGCGGGCCTGGTCGAAATCATCCGCGAAGGCAAGTCGATGCGACTGTCGGTTCAGCGCGATGTCTTACATGCTTATCTTGATAAGCTTGCTAAAATCTAATCCTTAGCTTTCCAAATATAATAATTTTGCCTGTGCTTTGGTGCCAAAACAGACGCCAAGTCGACCCTATTCTCCATTACGTCTATTTTTTCCTCATTTCGATAATTATCTAATCGTCATATTGACAAGTTTTAAATCGTTTCGATACTTATCTAAGTGTCGAACAATAAAACCCCGGTCGACCGGGCTAAACTGGAGCTCTAAAATGCACAAGTTAAAAGGTAAAGTAGCAATCATCACTGGCGCCTCTAAAGGTATCGGTGCCGCGATCGCCAAAGAATATGCCGCTAATGGCGCATCTGTCGTTGTCAATTACGCCTCAAGCAAAGAAGACGCCGATAAGGTCGTTAAGGAAATCATCGCTAAAGATGGCAAAGCCATCGCAGTTCAAGGTGATGTGGGTAAAGCTGAAGACGTAAAAAGAATCTTCGCAGAAACAAAGAAGGCTTTCGGCAAATTAGATACATTGGTGAACAACGCCGGTATTTTTAAATTCGGTACCATCGAAGAAGTCACAGAAGAAGAATTCACTCGTCAGTTTAGCACCAACGTTCTGGGCGTTCTGTTAGCAACCCGCGAAGCTGTAAAATACTTTTCTCCTGAAGGTGGCAGCATCATCAACGTTAGCTCTGTTGTCAGCACAAGCCCGATGCCAGGAACTGCGATCTATGCTGCAACAAAAGGTGCCGTTGATACTTTAACTATCGGTCTTTCCCGTGAACTGGCTTCACGCAAAATTCGCGTGAACAATATTGCTCCCGGCGGAGTGAACACCGAAGGTGCGCAAGCCTTAGGAATGATCGGCAGCGATATGGAAAAACAAATCATTGCCCAAACTCCAATGGGTCGTATCGGTCAGCCAGAAGATATCGCCAAAATCGCGTTGTTCTTAGCTTCTGATGATTCAGGCTGGATGACTGGCGAGCGCTTACAAGGTGCCGGCGGTCTTCGTTAATTAATTTAGAACTTTTAGAAAGGAGAGGTTCAAGTGGAACATATTACCAGTGAAAACTTAGCGATCTTTTTGTTAGCAGGCTTTTCAGCACTGAACCTCTTCAAGCAAGGTATTGCTTCCTTGCAAACTTGGTATGAGAAAAACAATCTTATCCCCGCGCGAGTTGAACCTTCGCGCGCTTCTTCTGTCCAAGCACGACGCCGTCATTTTGATTCAAACTCTATGGGTTAATGTCGCGACCTAGGTCTAGGTTCGTGAAATAAACAAATGCGAGTACTTTGGCGAAAATGCACTCATTTAGAAGTTTGTTTACTCCTAAATTTCCGCTCATTTGCTAAAAAACTGTGCAAATTAAGAATCCGATTCGTCTTCACATAAATTTAAGAATCTTAAATTTCGGAGTCATTTTTGCCCCATTTTTTCAGCACTAATGTGGAAAACTCTGTGGAATAGGTACTTAAATGGTGGATATCTCAAACTTTTGGCGTAAATTGTCCCATGCTAACGTTAAGATCTGGTTAGGATGACACCACCGTTGCAAGACCAAAGTCTTGCGTCACGAAAAATTTAATCATTGAATGTGAGGTCGAAAATCGGAAGGATAAACGATTTTCGTTTGTCACCGAATACGTGGTATAGGTGATAAAGGTAAAGATGTTATTCATTCATGGGGGCGTACTGGCTTCGACGTGGGTGCTGAAACATAAGGAGCATACCGGGGCGCCTGGGGACCTCGTAAAAACGGGCATTTTGTAATTGGCAACGATTACGCACTTGCAGCTTAATTGACTGCACGATCAACTTTGAGGTGGTTGCGCTCTTAGATTGATTGTCATTTAGTGACCTCGGTGGACTGGGTTTTCTCCAGCAGGTTCGCTTAAATTTACTGGGGGAATGTTTGACGGGAACTTTGTCGATAGAGGTCCCATCATCATATTAAAATATCGACTAAGTATGTAGCGCCTTATCGCGGATCACTTGCGGACGGGGGTTCAATTCCCCCCGCCTCCACCAATTTTTTAAGCGAACCACTCGAAACGAGTGGTTCGTAAGTATCTAATTTATTTCAATTTTATTTTTACGGATGGTGTTCGCCTATCCATTGGTTAGGTCAGATGGTGGTGGGAATCGAACCAGCGTTCTTCTTTGTAATTTTCTTTTTATGGTAATCTATCAAAATTCTAGCAATCAGGTTCTGAACTTCTTCTTTCTTCTCTACAAATTCTTCTTGTGAGATGTAAATAGGAATGAGTTCTACTTTAAGAGGTGTTTTTGGCTTTTTCATTAATTAACCTAATTTGCTTTTATTCGTTTGTTGCCTAAATTTGGCTGGAGTGGTGCCGACTGTACGTTTAAAGAATTTAATAAAATTTGTGGTCTCGTCAAAGCCTAGACTTTCGCTAATTGCAGTTACGGACTGGTCTGTATGAGCAAGTAGCCTTTTCGCCTCCAGATTAATACGAGCAGCAATAAATGATTTCGCATTCATTCCTGCAAATTCTGTTGTCGCTCGTGACAAGCTTTTTTCTGAACATTTTAGGTGGCTCAGATAATCACCAACTTGGTGCCAATACGTAAATTTATCTTCAACAAGACGTTTGAAGTCCTTAAACCGCTGTTGGGAACTTGAATCATTGTTCCTTTCTACTCTGTGCCCGTAGAATATATTCAGCCGTAATAGCAGTGCGGCCAATTGATGTCGAAGTAAAGTATGTATTTCTCGTTGAGGAGCTTTAATTTCAGTATCCTTTAACATCTTGGTTATAATTTCAGTTACACATGAAAATTCCTGCTCCTTGAGTTCGATGTGCTCACCAAGTTGCTCAAGAACAATATCAAGTTGTAAATCTTGATCCGCCATTCGCGAAGTTCCCAGAAACTCAGGCCGAAAAACAACCATCCAGCCATCCCAGTTTATTTCAGTTCCGAAGTTATGCGCTTGTCCGGGTTTAATTGCAATGAGCGATCCAGGCTTACACATCAAAGGTTTGAAGTCGAGCAGCTGGCGACTTCTTCCACTTGTTACAAAAATCAATGTATAGAAAGCATATCTATGTGTAGCGAGGAGACTTTGTCCACACGCACGCTTGCGGAGGTTTGACATCGTAAAGATCTCTAAATCCAAAGAAAAAGATCCGGGTGGCTGGTATTCAAGTCTTCGAATATCGTTGATTTTAGTTTTTTCTTTTTTCATCAGTTTTTTAATCATGCCATCAATTTTTGTTTTTTTCAATGATGTGTCTATTATTTACCATTGTTCATATAGTTACTTACCTTGAGGTACTGGGTTAATAGTCTAATATTTATCTACTGTCATTAACTGTATTTGAGGAGATTACAATGAAATACATTATTCATGGAGCATCAGGGGCCCAAGGCTCTCCGCTCTACAAGAAACTATTAGCAGCGGGAAAAAACGCAGTTGGTGCTGTTCGAGACACCAAATCCCTTAACGACTTGCCAGCGATTGCGGTTGATAATTCGTCAGTTGAATCATTAATAGCAGCCTATAAAGGAGCCGAGGGAGTATTTGTTCATTTACCATTAGGTCCGGAAGAAATGCGCCTA
>CAMLMF010000096.1 GCA_946480995.1 uncultured Bdellovibrio sp.
TTGGTTGCCTAAGATTCAAACTATTCTAGCTTTTTCAGATGTCGATAAGACGACAAAAAATATCGCGACTCTGTTGGGGTTGGATGAGGCGACTGCTCTGCAATGTTTGGAAAAACTTGAAGCACTATCGATTGCCAGAAAGTCTTGCGAAGAAGCCCAAAATTGCTCTTGGGATACACAGGTAACGAGTTTTAAAATTCCAGAGTCTTTTCAGAATGCGGCTTTGAAAAACTATTACATTCAATCATTTGATGATGCGAAGGCTGCGATAGCTTTACCAGCAGCTAAAAGAAAATTTCGTAGCCTGTTGTTGCCACTAAACCCAGAAGAGTACGCGGAACTTCTTGGGAAGCTAGAAGAAGCCTTTCAGGAAATTTTAACGCAATACAAATCTGATAAGTTGCATGGACGGCATTTGTATCAGATGGGTGTAAGTCTTTTTCCTATCACCCACCAGACGTCGTGAATTAAGAAGCTTTTCGGTCTTCAAAAGTAAGATAGACCATCGTTTGATTTAAGAGCATATATGCAACCTCTCCGAAGGTGATTGGTCCGACAATGTTGCCGGTCTTTTTACCCTCAAGATTCGCATACAGATAATTTAAAATACAGTTGCATGAAAAGACGGGATCGACGGGACTTTTCTTAAGCTCTGCCAAAAATGAACTTTCATAGTTATCAACAGGATCGGCGATCACATATTCCACGTCGGGGAAAACTGGAGCGTAAAAAGATACTTTTTTCTGCTTATCATCTACGGCCTGAATGCTAACATTGATCATTGCACCCATATAGTTTGCGACCAAAGGCAACTGTGTGTTGATTTTCTTGCTTGCGATATAGTCTGCGAAGTTTTTCTTTTCGCCATTTACAAAACAGTCAGTAACCTCAAAGCCGACTGAGGAAAAACTTATTTTGTCTCCGGAACCTTGTTTGAATAAATTTAGAATATTTACTTTGCCAATTTTGTTGGCCGGTAAATTTGCATGCATGACGACTGCATCGGACTCAAGTATCTCTCCGGTGGAACCATTGATAACTTTTGGTTTGATGTTGCCGATATCTTTTAAATCAATGCCCGTAATCCATCCCACTAAGGGGCTATCAAAAATGCCGACATATGTAGAGCAATTTTTTGCGAATGACTGATGCACATCCGTAAATGCTGGAATCACAATAAATGAAACACTGTTCGAACCATAATCTTTCGGAATTTCGACAAGATTTTTTTCGTTATAAGACTTAATGCGGATGTCTTGTATGTATTCGGGTAAAATAACCACTTGGATCTGATTGTGGGTTAAAACACCGCCATCTTCGCTCATGAAATAAGGAATGGTTCCGCCAATCCACTTGCCCCTAGGCAGTTGCGACAGCAGTGATTCGTCCCCAGCGAGCATCATGACTTTGTTATCTAAAACTAACTTTTTAACGTCTTCAAGACTATACAGTGATCGCATGGCTTATCCTATGTTATGCTTCAGTTTTTACGTTAACAGATCCAAAAAGAGATTGAATATCGTCATAGACCAAGGCCTGATTTTTCGTAAAAAAAACAAAGGCGATTTCAATTGCTTCTTGTAGCTTAACATCTGCGGGCTCGGTTCTTGCGAGAGCCCTGACTCTGGTTAAGAGCATCTTTGTTGCAAAGCTATTGACGGTTGCATCCAAGGGTTCAAGCAGAACCTTGCGCCATCTTGGATCATGTTTTTCGGGTATCATCTATATCTCCACACTTCTTATCCTACTAAGCTGATCTTGTCCGATATGTTTTTTGGTAAACTTAAAATAAAGCATGTATTTGCATTATTGGTATCAATATATAAGTCCCCATTGTGGCTTTTCGCAATCCCGTGCGAGATGCTTAGGCCGATGCCAGTTCCTTTGCCAATGGGTTTTGTAGTTACAAAGGGTTCAAATATTTTAAAGCGCAAATCTTCTGGAATACCTGAGCCGGAATCAATCACGTGAATATCCAGAGTATCACCTAGATCTTTGACAATAAGTTTGATCCATTTGTTCTCAAAACCAGCAATAGCATCAATAGAGTTGGTGATAAGGTTCAGCAAGATCTGCGAAATTTCTACGGGACGACAAATAATTTTTATAGTTTCAGGTGGTATTTCCCATTGAAAATCAACTAGATGGTTGCGGAGTTTATCTTCCGCAAGAATCAAAGTATCTTCGATAATAGTTTGCAGCGAGGACTCTTCCATAGGGTCGTGTTCCCCAGAGCGCGCAAAAGTCTTTAAACCTTTGATGATTTTAGCGACGCGGTCTGTAGTGCCATCGATTCTTTGTAAGTTCAGAGCTACGGCATCTATGTCGGGGATACCGCTTTGAATTTCTGTTAGCGCCTGATTTGTAATAAGTTTTATCGTCGCCAAAGGAGTGTTGATTTCGTGCGCGACTCCGCCCATCATTTCGCCAAGTGCCGACATCTTAGAGGCAGCAGCTAGTTGTTGCGTCCGATCAACGGCCTCATTTTCTAGGCGCATATTGGTTTCGATCAGGCGTGACTGATAGTCGCGATTCTGTTCGAAAAGAAATTCAAGAGTTTCCGCCATTTGATTAAAAGCTTCACCCATGATTTTGAATTCAGATCCTTCGTACGCTTGAATCCTTCTTGAATAATCACCTTTTTGCAAAGCCACCATCGAACTAGTAAACTCAGCTAACGGACGAAGTGTCATCAGAATTGTAAATGATAGCAAAGAGGCTACGGCAAAAATGAATACGCAGACAAATAGATAAGCGAAGTATTCGATAGTTTTGATGGGATTCAGAATTTCACGTTCTTGTATTTCTACGATGATTTTCCAACCATTATTTAAACTGTTTGCAGCGAAGATCCAGTTGTTTTCTTCGGCATCTTTGTATTTGGCGTGACGTCCGGACGATATTTCATCACTACCAAGGATAAGGTGAGATTTTGCATTTTCAATAGTCGAAAGTTCTGCAACATCCGTCCTTGCGATAATACGTTTTTTTTCATCCGAAACGATAATGCGGCCAGTATGACCCTGGTTTATGAATTTTAGTGTTCCTGCAAAGTCGGAAACTAAAGCGCAGCCAACAACCGCGCCAATAACTTCTTGCTGAAGATCCCTAATCGGACTCGAAAAGCATATTGCGGGCTCTTTTTTTGTTTTCGAAATAACGGCTTCAGTTGTTAGGGGGTTGCCCGCAAGAGCTTTCTTAATGTAATTTCTGTCACTATTATTCGTGAGTCCCTGATGGTCGCTGCGCGCCACCATCATGCCGTTTTTGTCGGTAATAAAAACTAGATAAAATTCACTATAAATTGAATTAATTTTGTCTAGAAAGCCTTCCAACTGAGGACTCGTTAGGTCCTTTGTATCAGAATTTTCAGCAAGGGCGCGAATAACTTTGGCGAGCTTAGTGTTCCATTGCTCCACACTTTGGGAAACTGACTGTGCTAAGTTTTCTGTCTCAATAGATACGCTGGCAAGCTTTTCTGTTTCCAGACGATGGGCCATATAATAGGTGGCTAAAAGAATAGGGACGGCGAATACCACCGCACCCAAAATGATCAATTTCTTTTGTATAGAAGCCTTCGAATACGGATTCTTCATCAGGAAACATTTCGGATGCCTGATATTTATCCTGAACTCGCATTTCTGCCAACTCGACTCAGTTCAACTTGGCAACGAGGCTTCAAACTTGTAATGAATCTGCAGCCTATTCAGGCAGCAAACCATCTGGCATTTGTCCATTGGCGATTGCCGATGCCACTTTGAGATGGTCTGGATTTCCGACGATCTTAAGAACTTCCTCCATGGCTAAAGGGTCTGGTTTGGTAATCTTTGTTTTCTTAAGTTCCAAGATCCGACGATAGCTATTTTCCAAATCAGAAGTCTTCAAGGCCCCTTGGGCTGTAGCTTCTAAAATCGCATCAAGAGCTTGAGGGGGTGTTTCCGGATCGTTGCAGTAAAGAAGCAGGTCAACGCCTGCTTTAAGGGCTCTGACGGGAACTTCTTGCAGACCATAGTGGTCTGTCATAGCTTTCATTCCTAAGTCATCAGTAACCACCAAGCCTTTATAGCGGCACTCTTCGCGAATAATTTTTTGAATAAAGATCTCTGAAAGGGTCACTGGCCATTCGGGATCAATTTTTGGAAACATAATATGCGAAGTCATCACCATATCAACGCGGGATTTGAAAGTTTTTTTAAAAGGAATCAGTTCGCAGGATTCAAGGCGAGCCATATCATGCTGTTCAACTGGCAGATCTAAGTGGCTGTCGACGATCGTGTTGCCGTGGCCGGGGAAATGTTTTGCGCAAGTAAGCACATCCGCTTTTACATAGCCGCGGACTAAAGCAGAAGAATGTTTTGCGACCATTTCAGGATCTGAGCTTAAAGAGCGATCGCCGATTACGGTGTTTGCAGGATTCGTGAAAACATCTACACACGGAGCGAAATCTAAGTTAATACCAACGGCCTTAAGTTCTAAGCCCATCTTGTTTGCGAAATGAAACGAAGCTGTCGGCGCGTCCAGTTCGCCGAGCTTTCTTAGGGCTGGCCAAATGGTAAACGGCGGCTTCATGCGGTGCACGCGCCCCCCCTCCATATCAATACCAATAAATAGTGGTGCCTTGTCTGTCTGCTTATGGCGAAGCGATTGAATCTCTGCACACAGATCATGCACTTGTTTGGGTTCCGCAACGTTACGACCAAAAAGACAAATACCACCGATTTGATTTTCTAAGATAAATTTCTTTTCATCTGCCGTCAGGGCATGTCCCGAAAGACCGATAAACATATGTTGACCGATGATATGCCGAATACTCATTTTAATTTCCTTTTTTCTCTTCGACTTTATTTGGTTGAGTTTTGATCATGATGCCTTGGCCTGCCGGCACGCCCATTTGCTTGGACGGGGCAGGGGCCGCAGCTTCTGCGGCTTTGACTTCTTTGGCGCGACTGACCATATTGGCTTTACCTTCAGGGACGGCGCCGAACAAAGTTTTTAGAATGGTCGCACTGTAAGATTGTCCATTGGTTGCATCCGCGGGATTGGCAACAAGTTCAGTGGAAATTCCTTGCGCCATTGCATTTGTGCCCAGAACTTCGCCGCGATCGTTGACGTAGCTTAGAAATTTAGTGTCTTTGAAGGTGTTCAGAATTTTCAAAGTTTTAAAGCCATTGAATATTTCTTCTTTACCAACTAAGGCTTGGCCTTTTTGAATGGAAGCGTCTTCTTCTGCAATGGCTTGGTATTCATAATTGGTTTCAGAGCGAAGACCGTCTTTACTCTTTAACATTAAATACACTAAGAAAGTTGAAAGGAAAGTTCCTTTGGGGATCTTCTTATCGATGCGCTGAATTTTGCCGTTGCTCTTGATCACCGCATTCATCGTGCCGGCTTTAAATTTGGCGTCGATGGTCTTGATGTCTTTTCCTGCCAGCGTCGTATATTCATAGGAAATCGGTGTCAGTTCCGCGTCCGCGACAGCTTTAACGCTTTCCGTGACTTCGGAAGGGCCTTTGCCGGTTTTAAGAAAATACGTCGAAATAAAGTTTTTCTTTTTGGCATCGAATTCATAGCGACTGATGACGTAGCCAATATGTTGTTCGCCGGACAAAATTTTCGCATAACCTTCGAATAAAATGTCGGCACGTGCTTGATTTGCACTGACTAAAAGTACAACACTTGCAATTGTTAGAATCATTCGGACCATTGTCGAGTTTCCTTGTGACGGACTTTATACAAAAGTCTGTCATCTCACTATAGAACAAGTCAAAGTTTTCGAGGTCGAGTTGTTGCCTCTGCCGTGATCATACGAGAGAATGTTTCTACACAGATGTTAACAAAACACAGCACCTTCATTCAAAATATTAACAACTCCAAGGGGCAAGTGGCTCTTTTTATTGCGTTGATATTCCAGGTGTTATTTTTGTTTTTCGCGATGGTTATTAACGTCGGCCTTTTGGTTCATCACAAAATCAATCTGCAAAACTCTGTGGATTTAGCAGCCTACTATGGAGCAATGAAGCAGGCTGAAGGCTTGAACGTTATCGCGCATACGAATTATCAGATTCGCCAAAGCTGGAAGTTATTAGCGTGGCGATATCGGATGATTGGAAGTGCGGGGGAGTTCAGTGAGCATCCCTATAGCAAAGCTACGAAGACCCTTCAGAATGGTGATGATGATGGGATTAATGCTGCAGCTGCAGACTTTTATAATGCGCCTGCATTTTGTATTACCTACGTTCCGTTTAAGCCAATGCCGCAAGATGAAAATACTTGCCGAGATATCAAGGGTCTGAGTGGCATTAAAGTCTTCGATATCCCTGCTGTCATGATCGATTTACCAGGGGTCAGTCATGCGGTCAGAAATCTTTCTGCGGCTTTACGTAACAATGCATTTCAGCGTTGCAAAGACTTTGGATCTTTTAATTACATTATGCTTGGTAAGTTTGCCGTAGCTTACAATATCGATCAAGCAAACCGGATGCTTTTTATGTCTTACCTTTCTCAAGCGATGAGCCCAGCCAGTCCCGAAGACGATTTTTATGACATTGATGGAAAAAGTGTTGCTACAGGAATGAAGACGACGTTGCTGAATAATCTGACTTCGGCAAACAGATCGTCAATAGGCGAATCAGATTTTAAAACATTTAACTCTCTAGGCGATAGTCGTTGCAATAAGGTCGGCGTGCAGTCTGGTGCACCAGCAAAGTGGTTAGTTCCTATCAAGATTATGCCAGGCTTTGTATACACTGACACAAAATGTGATGTTGCCAACGGGAAAATTATTCCTCAGAGAAAAATTATGGGCACCTATCGTGAAAATCTACCAGAGCACTGGAAGGAGACTCCTGCCGACTTGCAAACGGCAGTAAATGAAATCATTCCCTTCATAGGTATGCGTCAGCCGTTAGAAAATATTTATAATTTTTCTTTGGGTGTGGAAAAAAATCCGTGGTGCATGGCTTATGTTGGGGCGTCGGCTACAGCAAGACCAAAAATTCCATTTTCACCATTTGGCACAGTGGAGCTAAAAGCTCGTGCATTTTATAAACCCTTCGGCGGACGCATTGGTCCGTGGTTTTATGACAAATGGGTTTCTCGCGAAACTCCAGGCAAAGGTTCTGGTCCTGGTCAGCGTATAGATCCCAATATTTCTCCACGGATCCATGACGTTGGCAATGTCGGAGACCCGACAGATCCGAATCGGGCGCCTAACTACAGTCGCTTTGCTGGTGATATGATAGGTTTAAAAAGTCGCAGAGCTTTATATCAATATGGTCGTTCTATTTACGGTTTGGATGGCTGGTGGGCGAGTCAGTCGAATATCACTTCGGGTAAAGCAGTAGGAGCATCTACTCTTGATGATTCCCCGAACTTCGAACACTGGAAGCATATTCCATTTCAATTTTTTGAAAAAGGGGATAGCCAAGATATTTTGGCTTGGGACTCTGAAAAAAATCAGCCTTCACGTATGCGTGAGCTCGAACTTTCTGCGATTCTTCCCGATGCATATGACATGGCTTACTATTCGATTGAGCCAAACTTCTATCAAACTTATTACACCCGAGTGCGCGACGGCTTCTTAAAGGGTCCTGGTGCTGGATACCATAACGAGAAAAAAGAATTCTTAGGCGATATCGGGACGCACAAAGGATTTAACTCTGGCGGCATCAACTATGATGAATTCAGCGTCAAAGATCAGTACGCAATCGTCGCCAAAAGCGAACACTTAAAAGGGCAGATCGATTTTGCGAGCAAGCTCACTTATATTTCCACAAAGTGGGAACACGTGCTGACTGGTTGGGCGCCGAAAGACTTAATGGATTACAGTCTAGAGCCATCTAAATTTGGCAAGTGCACGACATATCCGGTGGGTGTTAATCCTAATGAAACTTCCGCGAATACGACGGTTCCAACCTCCGGTCACTGTGTGGCGGGTGGATCAACAGGTTATTCGGTAAAAATGGTTTCTTCGGACTTCCTAAAATCTGAAATGCAGGATATTGGTGGTCAAGGTGTCTCTGGGCCCATCTTAAATCCACCGCCAGATAATTTTTGATAAATTCTGTCTTAAATTGAGACGACTCCTCTGAAAATCCTAAATCTGTCTTAAGCTTTCCC
>CAMLMF010000097.1 GCA_946480995.1 uncultured Bdellovibrio sp.
TATTTATTTAAATCCTACAAGGAGAAATTGTTTGTCTGAGCCCAAAGATTCACCAGGCGTTGAAGTCGTGAAGAAGCGTACTCGCACAAAAGCCACCGAAGAATCATCTTCAGCAGAGTCCGCACCACAAGCGCCAACACCTGAACCTAAAGCAGCTTCCGAGCCTCCTCCTCAAGCTCCTACCGCAGAAGCCTCTGCCGCACCAGCTGCTCCTCAAGAACAACAACAACAGCAACAAAGACAAGATCGTCCGCCACAGCAACCGCGCCGTGATTTCCGTCCGAACAATCGCGACAACCGCGGCGGTGGTGACAGAAATGATCGCAACGATCGTAATGATCGTGGTGGCCACCGTAACGACAGACACAACAATCAACGTCGTGATTTCCGCAATGATCGCGGGGATCGTGGCGATAGACATCGTGACGAAGGTCAACCAATTGGTGACGACGCACATTCAACTCAGCCAGCACAAACTCAAGATGTCGACTTAGCAGATATCCAATTAACCGATGAAGAGAAAACATGGTTGTCTTCAAAGGATTTGAAATCAAAAAACATCACGCAGCTGACAGAGCTTGCGACCAAACTTAAAATCGAAAATGCTGCCGGTCTTCGCCGTCAGGACATGATTTTCGAAATCTTAAAACGCGCAGCTAAACTTGGTCAGGACATTTATGGTTCTGGCGTTCTTGAAATCTTGCCAGATGGTTACGGCTTCTTGCGTTCACCAGATTACAACTATCTTCCAGGTCCGGATGATATTTACGTTAGCCCATCACAAATCCGTCGTTTCGGTTTGCGCACGGGTGACACTGTCACAGGCACAGTTCGTCCACCAAAAGATGGCGAACGTTACTTTGCACTTTTGAAAGTTGATTCGTTGAATTTCGAAACAACTGAAAAAGGTAAAGACAAAATCCTTTTCGACAACTTAACACCGCTTTATCCAAATGAACGCCTTAAGCTTGAACACAGCCCTGGCGAATACACGACTCGCGTTGTGGATTTGATGGCGCCACTTGGAAAAGGTCAGCGTGCTTTGATCGTGGCCCCGCCAAGAACTGGTAAAACAGTTTTGATGCAACAAATTGCCAATGCGATCACACATAATCATCCAGAAGTTAAATTGATCGTCTTGTTGATCGATGAACGTCCGGAAGAGGTGACCGACATGCAGCGTACCGTAAAAGGTGAAGTTGTTTCGTCGACATTCGATGAGCCACCGACTCGTCACGTTCAAGTCGCAGAGATGGTTATCGAAAAAGCAAAACGTTTGGTTGAGCACAAGCATGACGTTGTTATCTTGTTGGACTCTATCACGCGTCTTGCACGCGCTTACAATACGGTTGTTCCACCTTCTGGAAAAATCTTATCAGGTGGTGTGGATTCCAACGCCCTTCACAAACCAAAACGTTTCTTCGGCGCTGCTCGTAATATCGAAGAAGGCGGATCTTTGACCATCATCGCAACAGCGTTGATCGACACGGGTTCACGTATGGATGAAGTAATCTTTGAGGA
This sequence comes from uncultured Bdellovibrio sp., assembly GCA_946480995.1. The sequence continues at coordinate 1,522 of CAMLMF010000097.1, forward strand.
ATTTAAAGGTACTGGTAATGCCGAGATCCACTTGGATCGTAAGCTGATGGAAAAACGTATCTTCCCTTGCATGGACATCAATAAATCAGGCACTCGTAAAGAGGACTTGTTGGTTGAAAAAGCAGATCTAAACCGTCTGTGGATCCTAAGAAAAGTTCTAGCGCCAATGAATCCTATCGACGCGATGGAATTCTTGTTGGACAAAGTTGGCAACACGAAAACCAACTTAGACTTCCTTAAAGCAATGTCTGGTCCGGGATAGTTTCAAACTACATTTTGAAATCAAAAAAGGGAGTCGCAAGACTCCCTTTTTCTTTAGCCGTCAGATGATTTGTACGTATTAAAAAGCTAAATTATTTTTTTATAGAGCTTGCAGGAGGATTGGGATCTTGCCCCTTCAAAGTATCTGTCTCGCACCCGCCATACAGTTTTTCACTGACGACAGCCCCTTCAAAAGGATACACGATATCCGACATACCGTCAGAGCCTTCTTTTAACGTGTTCACGTCCAAAAAATAGTTAAAACCCACAGCCGAGATCCTGATGATTCCCTGCTTTTGAAATTCAACCTTGGCATCCAGTTCAACAGAACCGTGTTCGGGACTTGTAAGTGAAATTTTATTGGTGTCAGAGTTGTACTGGGCTTTGATAACCGGTTCGGTGAAGTAACAATAAATACTTTCCGCGTGAGCAAACGAAGAAAGTAAAAGAATCGCTGAGCCTGCTAATGCCGACTTCATAAAAGACCTCCTGTGGTTTTTTATGAAGCATCAGCGAGGACTTTAAGATCGACAAGGGCCGCAGTCTTGATCGGCGAAATAACAAAGGCGCGCGTTGCTAAAAAACAATCACCAGATATTTTGTGATTTTGCCAGCCAACGCAAAAGAGGCATCATCTGTTTAAACTCTTTCGCCATTTTTTTCGGAAGATCTTTTCTCATGACGTCTTCGTCAGCAAAAGATGTTTCGACGTAAAACTGTTTCATGCGCAAGAACTCGATCATTTCATGATTTGGTAAAACGCCGCGTGGATTGGTTTTTAACTTTTCGCCTTGCAGTTCGCTAAAGTGTTTCTTAAATCCACGGTCCTCGATGACTTGCAGAAATGCCTCTGGATTTTGTTGTAATGACTCGCGCACTTTTCTTAACTGCAAAGAGTTCGGGCCATATAAGCCTCCGGCCGCGAAAGATCCCCCCGGAGTGATTTGAAAATAAAGACCGGGGCTGTCCATGGTCTTGTCGTAATTTCCAAACGGCAAGGTGGCTGCCACAAAAGTTTTGTACGGTGATTTGTCTTTGCTAAATCGCGTGTCGCGATAAATGCGTAAGATGTTTCTTTGCGGATTGATGTTGATGTCGGGTGCGAAAGCGCGGCACTCTTCGGCCAACTCTAAGACCAAGGCGACCATCGGTTTATGCAAAAGCTCGATGTATTTTTCCTTTTTTGGCAAAAACCACTCGCGATTGTTGTTCTTTTTTAAAGCTTTCAGAAAGCGAAACGCCTCTGCGGAGAACCCAGAAAAGTCCGGAATTTCGACTTCGTTTTTGCCTGCCATTGTACGACCGCCGTGTTTGGGTGAGTTAACTAACATATTGATAATACGAGGTTATTTATAATCTAATCAAGCCTCTCGGCAAGCCCTTTGTTGCCAAAAAAAGCAGCGATTAGTTCTCGACACGGGGGGTCCCCTGTGTTAAACCCTTACATCTTAAGACCCATAGGTTAAATTATTTAGAAGGAATCAGGTCATGAAATCAAACCTACATCCAAAAGTAAATACTGTTGTATTTAAGGATATCTCTTGCGACTTCTCATTCTTGGGAACATCGACTTTGCACTCTAGCGAAACTGTTAAATGGGAAGACGGCAAAGAATACCCATTGATCAAAGTTGAGATCTCTTCAGCATCTCACCCATTCTACACTGGCAAACAACGTGTAATGGATACTGAAGGTCGTATCGATCGTTTCAAAAAACGTTACGGCAAAAAGTAAATACCAGGCCCTGCGGTTTGCGATGCAAGCCGCCTTTGGTTCCGAGCAGCAGCTTGAAACCTTTGTTGGGGGCAAAAAAAGAAAGGCCTTCCGGGCCTTTTTTTATTTTCAGATTTACATCAGGACGCTACAGCCGATCTAGGAGTTACTCCCATGTTCTCAAAACTGGATGCAGTTGAATCTCGCTATGAAGAAGTAAACATGTCTCTTCAAAGGCCGGATATTGCCTCAAACCAAACGCAGTACCGCGCTTTGATGAAAGAACTTGGTAACCTCGAAAAGATCGTGGTTCCTTACCGTGACTACAAAAAGAAAACGGAAAACTTAAAAGCCAGCAAAGAGCTTTTAACGGCGGAACAAGATCCTGAAATGCGCGAGATGATACGCGAAGAAGTCAAAGAGCTTGAAGCAGCTTTGCCGTTGCTTGAACAAGAACTGAAAATCGCGTTGATTCCAAAAGATCCTAATGACGACAAAAATACCATCCTTGAGATCCGTGCCGGCGCCGGTGGAGACGAAGCAGCGTTATTCGCTGACGAAATGTTCCGCGGTTACGTTCACTATGCCTCTTCACAAGGTTGGAAAGTTGAAATGATTTCTTATTCCGAAGGTAATGCCGGCGGAGCAAAAGAGATCATCGCGTCTGTTACGGGCGACTCTGTATTTAGTAAGATGAAATTTGAAAGCGGCGTTCACCGCGTTCAGCGTGTACCAAAAACAGAAGCAGCCGGTCGTATCCATACGTCAACTGTGACTGTCGCGGTCATCCCTGAAGTTGAAATCAACGAAATTAAGATCCCTATGAGTGATGTTCGTATCGAAACCATGCGTTCTCAAGGTTCAGGCGGTCAGTCCGTCAACAGAACAGAGTCCGCGGTTCGTGTCGTGCATATCCCAACAGGTATCGACGTAAAGTGCCAAGAGGGTAAATCACAATCTGCCAACAGAGAGCGCGCCTTCCAGATCCTTTACGCTAAATTGCAACAAATCGAAGACGACAAAGCTCGTAAAGAAGCGTCGGATGTTCGTTTGGAACAAATCGGTACAGGCGATCGTTCAGAACGTATCCGTACTTACAACTTCCCGCAAACGCGCATCACCGATCACCGTATTGGTTTGACGATCCATCAGTTGGATCAAGTTATGAGTGGTTCTTTTGATCTGCTAATCGACCCACTAGTCGCAAACTTCCAAGCGGAAGCTTTAAAAAAGCAAACTTCATAATTCGCCGGGGCGCGTGCGCCCAGTGAATGAATCCTTTGAACGGTCTAACGAAATAGGGTTAGACTAATACACGATGAAACTTAAAGAAATCTTGGACAAAACGACGGCCTTCTTTCGCGATAAAAAAATCGAGAGTCCTCGTTTGGATGCTGAGCTTTTATTGGCGCACGGTTTGAAGCTGGAGCGTATTCAGCTTTATCTGCGTTTTGATCAGCCCATGAAAGATGATGAGCTGACAGTATTACGCGAACTTGTTCGTCGTCGTGCTTCAGGGGAACCTGTTGCATATATCTTGGGTTATCGTGATTTCTTTGGTCACCGCTTCCAGGTGAACTCGAACGTTTTAATTCCTCGCCCGGAAACGGAACACATTGTTGAAGATGTGATCGCATGGGCAAAAAATAAAAACGAAAAATTTGGATTTGTTGATTTGGGATGTGGTTCTGGCTGCATCGGTTTAAGCCTGCTTAAAGAATTTCCAGAAGCCCGCTTGGTGGCCGTGGATCTTTCAGCAGCTGCCTTAGAAGTGGCGCAAAAAAATGCGGAAGCCTTGGAAGTTGCCGATCGTGTGCGTTTTCTAAATTCTGACGCAGCAAATGTAACGGCCGTTATGTCGGCGTACAAAGATTTCGTCGGCAAAGACAAAGTCGACGCGTTAATTTCAAATCCTCCATACATTGCACATAATGATCCGCAGGTGGAAGAAAACGTTAAAAAGTTTGAACCTAATTCCGCGTTGTATGCTGATAACGAAGGCTTAGCTTTATTAAAAAGCTGGTCAGATATTTACAGCAAACATCTAAGCTCTGACGGGATTATGTTGATGGAGATGGGCATGAGCCAAGGCCCATCGATGAAAGAGCATTTTTCTGGCTTAAAAATATTTAACGAAATAAGTGTCATCAAAGACCTTTCGGGTCATGATAGAGTCATTCGTGGAGTAACTAATGGATAAAATGGTAGTAACGGGCAATGGCCCTTTAAAAGGTACAGTAGCTACGAGTGGCGCAAAGAACGCGGCTTTGCCGATTCTTTTTTCTTCTTTGCTTGCTGAAGGAACACACGTTTTTAAAAACGTTCCAAAACTAAAAGATATCGAATCAACAGCTGAATTATTGCAAAGCTTGGGCTGCGAAACAAAATGGGTCGGTGATGAGTTCCACGTGACAGTCAGCCCGTTGCAATCTTACGAAGCGTCTTACGATTTGGTTCGTAAAATGCGCGCAAGCTTTCTGTGTATGGGACCGATGCTAGCAAAATACGGTGAAGCTGTTGTGTCCCAACCAGGTGGTTGTGCGATCGGCAGCCGCCCGATTGATCTGCACTTAGCAGGCTTTGCGGCTTTGGGTGCCGAGATCACGCAAAAAGAAGGTTACGTTCACGCGGCCGCAAAAAAACTAAAAGGAGCCACATTCCTTTTTGAAACGGTCACTGTGGGTGGAACTGAAAACATCATGATGGCGGCAACTTTGGCAGATGGCGTGACGATTTTAGAAAACGTCGCAAAAGAACCAGAGATCGTCGATCTTGCTGAATACTTAAATAAAATGGGCGCAAAGATCACAGGTCATGGCACCAGCGTGATTCGTATTGAAGGTGTGGCAAAACTTAAACCAGCAGTTCATTCGATCATGCCTGATCGTATTGAAGCGGGAACTTTGTTGATCGCAGGTGCGATCACTAAAGGCCAAGTCACTGTCACAAAATGTGTTCCGGCGCACTTAGATGCTTTGATCTTAAAAATGCGTGAATCAGGTTTTAAAATTGAAACAACAGCCGACACAATGACTGTGTTCCCTTGTGAAAAATGGGAAGCCGTGGATATCACGACAGCTCCTCACCCACTGTTCCCAACAGATCTGCAAGCGCAATTCATGGCATTGATGACAGTGGCCCATGGAACAAGTGTGATTTCAGAAACGGTTTTTGAAAATCGCTTTATGCACGTTACTGAATTAACTCGCTTAGGTGCAGATATCACACCGAAAACTCGTGTCGCCGTTGTGCGCGGAGTTCCAGGTAAGCTGACGGGCGCACCAGTGATGGCAACAGACTTGCGTGCGAGTGCTTCACTTGTCCTTGCGGGCCTTGTGGCAAGTGGCGAAACCGTTGTAAATCGCATCTATCACTTGGATCGCGGTTATGAAAAGCTTGAAGATAAGCTGTCTTCATTGGGTGCAAAGATCCGCAGAATTGATTAGGTCGCAAGATCGTTAGCTCTCAGCCGCGTTGCTGAGTCCTCTGCTTGTAATTATAAATGAAGGTCTTCGTAAGAAGGCCTTTTGTTTTTTGTGGTGTTTTAAAAAAGAAAAAGGCCAGCAAGGAGGGGATCCGCTGACCTTTTTTAGGAAAATAAAAAAATAGTCTCAGCCCGCGGAGGGGATGGGGCTGAGACCCAATGATACTAGGTTATTAGTTAACCTCGCTGATACCGAACACAAAGAAGACGACCGTTTTGTTCCCAGAACCAACACTAGGGAGGGGGTCCACAGTGTCGAGTTCAAAATTGGGAGCAAGTTGATGTTCAAGCTCAATACCGCTAATCATAACTTTAGAACCAATAAAATTTGTAAGATCAATTTGTGACTTCAATACGAAGAATGTTTGCTGATTTTCAAGCGCTAAAACTAGCGATCCATCAGCTAAAGCCACAACATCACCTACGTGAGTTTTGAAGTTGTAATTTTGGATTTCAGAAGTTCCGAAGTCTTCTCCGCGTGCAGTGTTTGGAAGAACTCCAGCGCGGGCTACTGCCGAAATCGCTAGAACTACCAAGATGTATACTGCTATCAATGCGTTTTTGATCACTTAAGATTTCTCCCCAAATACAACTAACACTAATTACCTAAAGCAAAGCGTGTGCCAGATTGAGACAGTCTGTATTGCCTCTGTATTCGACTTGAGGTCCGCTATACGCCTCCTCGTACTCAATTCGGAACTAAAGGGTAATTCCATAATGGAACAGGGGTTCTGTTTTGGAACTACTTTTTAAGCACTTTTCATCCGACAAGCTTGACCAAAGCACAGACCTTTTCGTGGAAGCCGCAGCAACATACCCCGCGCCAAAAAAGCTCAGTATTATTAAGTGTCTATGTCACGTATACAAGTCACCTGGGTCGTAAAAACAGTAAGTGGGCAAGTCAAAGGCCCCTATTCTACTGAAGCCATTCTTCGCATGATTGGTGAGGGTGTCTTTTCGGGTCAAGAGATGATCTCAAAACTTCCCGACGGACAGTGGACGCAAATTTCTAAAGAGGCCGCCTTTTACGATAAACTTTTGGAAGCCTTAGAAGACGTCGTGAAGGTCGACCCAAAAAAAGCGCAGAAGATGGAAGCTGAAACAGTGATCATGCGCATTCCTC
>CAMLMF010000098.1 GCA_946480995.1 uncultured Bdellovibrio sp.
CTTGGCAAATTTCATACGTTCTTCAAATGTGAAGGCTTGCAAAGCTTTCGTGACAGTTTGTTCGCACATCAAACGATAAGTAGTGTACTTCCCGCCAGCCACGAATGTGATGCCACGATCATCTGAAAAAATTGTGTGCTCGCGACTGGTTTTTCCTTCACTGGAAGAGCCATCATTGACCAGGGGACGAACCCCTGCGTAACTTGCAATCACATCGTGCGCCGTGATTTCAGCTCCAGGAAAATAATCATCGGTAATTTTTAGTAAATAGCGTACATCTTCCGGCGTCGCCACCACGTCTTCAGGGTGTTCTTTAAAATCTGTATCCGTTGTCCCGATAATAATCATTTCGTGACGAGGAATACCAAAAACAATCCGGTCACTTTTTTCTGCCGCCATCACAACGGCACTTGAAAGGGGCAAACGATGTTTTGGCAAAGTCAGATGAATGCCCTTTGTTGGGCGTAAAATCTTTTTCCAATCCTTTAAAAGATTTTGCCCCACTTCATCCGTCCAAGGACCCACACTGCTAATGACATGACGGCCTTTGATCGCAAACTTTTCTTTTGTCTGCTGATCTTCACACAAGATTTCAGAAATTTTTCCGTCAGTGAACTTTGCACCTGTGGCTTTGACATAGTTCGCGCACAAAGCGCCTAGCTCATTAGCGGATCTAAGAGTTTCATGCACCAAACGATCATCATCCATGTAAGCGTCAGAATAAATATACGATCCAACCAAGCCCTGCGCTCGAATCGCTGGCATATGTTGTAAAGATTCTTTCGCGTTTAAGCGTTCGTGCATTTCTGGAGTCTGAAACAGCGACAAGGCATCGTACAGCCACATGCCTAAACCCATCTTAAACATGCCAACACGGCTGTCTTCATAAAGTGGTAACATGAATCTTAAAGGATGCACTAAGTGCGGGGCCATTTCGAATAAACGAGTGCGCTCGTTGAGGGCTTCAAACACCAGTTTGAATTCCATGTTTTCTAAATAGCGAATGCCACCGTGAATAAGTTTGCTAGATTTTGAGGAAGTGCCAGAGGCGAAGTCACGGCCTTCGATAAGTGCCACAGTCATGCCACGAGCGGCGGCATCGCGTGCGACACCGGCTCCATTAATCCCCCCGCCGATCACCACCAAATCAAATTCCTGAGTTTTCATTTTATTGATATTTTGGATGCGATTTGCGAAGGAGAAGTTTTTCATGTTGTTAACCTTTCGTCGTCCTAACAGAAAGTGTCCCTGGCTGCCATGGTTCTGGCTTAAAGGACTTCACAGAGTTTGGAACTCCATTATCATTGGGAAAGTAAACTCTTTGTAGATTTTTTTCGCGACCCAGTTTGTAGGCCAGCTCACACAGCTCATCGCGGGCTTGCAAAGAACAATACTGGACATGTTCAACCCACAAAGATTGCGTGTGACCGTCGAAAAACAAAAGCGGCTGGGCAATAAAATACCCAACAAGTTTGTCATCTTCCGGATCACGCGCTAGAAAACTCCAACCCAGAGCAATATAATGATTCAAAGCTTCCACGCGAAATTTAGAATTCCAAGTCGCCATCATTCTATCCATTTCGTCTGGAAAGGCTTCTGCGAGCTTTTTATTTTCTAAATCTTGGATTTCTTGTAGATCGTCTGCCTGAATCACACGGCAAAAAAGGCTCATGACCTGAGGTCTCCTTGTCATTTAACTGTTCCTATTTCATACTAAAGGCGCATGAAATACAAAGACTATTCTCCCGACATTTGGAAGCGCTTAAATACGACACTAGACCAAGTTTTAAAAGAGGATTCTGCACCGATCGCTGCTTTTGACGCTGACGGAACATTGTGGGACATCGACTTAGGTGAAACGTTCTTTCACTATCAGATCGACAACAAACTTGTGAACCTGCCTCCACACCCGTGGGAACATTATGAAAACATGAAAGCGAAGAATGCTCCGGAAGCCTACCTTTGGCTAGCTCAGATCTGCCAAGGAAAGAAACTGGAGCAAGTACACCAGTGGGCTGTCGACGGCGTCAAAGCGGCCTCACCTTTGCCAATTTTCTTAGAACAAAAGCGTTTGATCGATTTGTTTATTTCTAAGGGCGTAAAGATTTATATCGTAACCGCTTCAGTGAAGTGGGCGGTGGAGCCTGGTGCAGAAATCTTGGGACTCACAAAAGACAATGTAATTGGCATTGAAACTGAAGTGACTGAGGGCGCGATTTCAACACGTCAAAAAGGACTCATCACCTACAGGCAAGGCAAAGTCGACGCCTTGCTTGAGGTGACTGGTGGCAAGAAGCCCTTCTTTGCCTCTGGAAACACGATGGGTGATTTTCAACTGCTACAATCTGCCACGCACTTAAGCTTAGCTGTCAGCGCGGCTTCTCGCGATGATAAATTATTTAAGACAGAATACGAGCTTCAGCAGAATGCCGAAAAGTTTGGTTGGTTGTCGCACAGATTCGTCTAAAAGAAAAATATCGAACAACGTTGGTCATAGCGTACGCGGTGGCGTTTTCTAATGAGTATATCTTTCAAGTAAAAAGGGCCAAGTTATCTTGGCCCTTTTTTTATCTTTAAGCTTTGCCGACAACTTTTTCTAGATCGGCGATTTCTTTTGGTACAGATGAAGTCATGTTTTCGGATCCTGAAGACGTCACGCGGATGTTGTCTTCGATGCGGATACCGATGCCACGGTATTTTTGTGGCGCTGATGTATCATCGGCCGGAATGTAAATGCCCGGCTCGATCGTGAAGCACATATTTGCTTCAATTGGACGCGGCTCCCCTTTTTTGAAGTATAAGCCCGCATCATGCACATCAAGACCTAACCAGTGGCCAATGCCATGTGGATAGTATTTCTTTTGCGCGAGCGCCTGGATCAAGTCCTCTTTACGACCCGACAACAATCCAAGCTCAAGCATCGCATCTGTTAAAAGAGACGTGCCCATTTCGTGCAAATCTTTGAATACGATTCCTGGTTTGACGAAATCGATGATGTCTTTTTGTACTTTCAAAACAGCTTCATACACACGGGCTTGTTCGTCCGTGAATTTCCCACTCACTGGGAAGGTTCTTGTGATGTCACCAGTGTAGTAGTTGTATTCTGCCCCCGCATCAATCAACAACAAATCGCCGTCTTTGCAGACTTGATCATTGAAGTTGTAATGCAGTGTTGTCGCATTATTGCCAGAAGCTACGATGTATCCGTAACCTTCACGTGCAGAACCCTTCATAAAGAAATGATGGGCCAAAACACCTTGTACTTGGCGTTCAGTCACACCAGGGCGTGTAAAGTGCATCGCTGCCAAGTGGCCTTGCGCCGTGATCTCACAGGCTTCACGCATTTGCGTAAGTTCGTATTCCGACTTCACCAAACGCATTTCACCAATCAAGGTGTCTGCATCATGAATCGATAACAAACCGTAACCTGTGCGACCTTGCATCTGTCTTACAGACTCAAGAACACTTTGCATGCGTTCATCAAGTTCGTGATTTTTGAATAGGCGATAATAAACGCGATCAACTTCTTTAAGTAATTGCGGCGCGACTTTGTCGAACTCGTCGATGTGATAAGCCTTGTCGATTTTGAATTCGCGCTCACAGCCCTCTGGTCCATAGCGGAAGCCGTCCCAAGTTTCTCTTTCTTGGTCTTTGCGACGCACGAACATGACTGTCTCAGGTTTTAAACCCGGGCGATAAATCAAAACTGAATCGGGCTCTTCCCAACCAGTCAAATAGAACATATTTGAATCTTGGCGATACGGGAAATGCACATCGTGGTTACGAATCAATTCGGGGTGAGAACCCACAATCAAAGCTCCACCAGCAATTTCTTGTCCGAGCTTTTTTCTTCTTTCAGCAAAAATATTCATATCAAAAGTGGGTTTTCTCATCGTTACTCCTAAAGGCCCCATTTGCGTGTCAGATTTTTTAATTGGCGAGAAGCTGATTCAGCCCCTTTGCTTGAAATCTCACGGCGTTTTTCGAAATCCATAATACCATAGCTTTCCGTATCTAGCGAGATCACAGTGTCGACTCCGGGCATTGGCTTATTATACAATCCCGCGATCTCACTCCATAATACGTTGTCCGTTGCTGCGGCGTCCGCAGTGTAAGGACGGTTGCCACCAGGGGCCTGCAATACATTGACGAACACGATCAAGTTCGCCCCTTTGCTGCGCATATAATTCGCTTGGGCCGTGATATCACGAACTCCTGCGATGCTATTCTGATAGGGCCTAAAAAATGGCGGATAGGACATGCACAGATACATCAACTGATCAATCGCGCCACGATTCATCAAATAGATCTGATTCTTTTTCATGTTGTAAGACGGACATGAGAATGGCAGACGGAAGTCTTCCACTTTCGCGCGGCTAAATGCGGTGCCAACAAATTCTTTCAGCACTGTCACTTCGTTATTTTTATTTACGGAACCCAACAAAGATTTTTTGATCACTTCTTCGTCTTTAAGTTTGAACATCTGCCATTCAACATCGTTGACTTGCTCTTTGTTTGCATAAAGAGCTGCGATCGGTGCCGCGAACTCGACACCACCAATGGAATGCACAGGAACCTTTGATTTTGCAAGCTCATGCAAGAAGCCAATGTGTGCGTAAGTTTTAGCACCTCCGGCTCCTAAGATAATCCCGATCTTTGGAATCGACGGAATCACCGGAGCTGGTGGGATCACTGTAGGAGCCGCCACTTCGTCATCGTCCCCATCTGGTGGAGGCGGTTGTCCGACATTTTGCGGAGCCTGAGGAGTTGTTGGCGTTACCACAGCGCCGGGCTTTGTTGGCGCTGTCGCTTTACGAATATCTTCGCGCGATTTGAAAGTTTGGCAACCCGCTAAAACTACTAAAGGTAAAAGCCAACTAAGCTTTTTTAGCAAAGACAAAGAACTCATTGTTTCCGTCCTTTCCTTGAATCGGAGAAGAGAAATAATCTAACACCGTAAAACCGTTTTGTTGGCAGGCCTGTTTTACCCTGCTTTCGACTTCATCGTATAATGAAACATCTTTGACTATACCGCCCTTTGCCAGGCCGTCAATGCCGACTTCAAATTGCGGTTTTACCAGACTTAAAAGAAACCCTGAATCATTCAGAAAAAACTTAAGCTGCGGCAGAATCAAAGAAATCGAAATAAAAGAAACATCCATGACAATCAGATCAAATTTTTGCGCAGGAACCAGCGCCAAAACATCCGTTTCAGTCATAAGACTGCGGGCGTTGACTCTTTCGATCACCTTTAGGCGAGGATTCCTTAAAAGTTCAGCGTGAACTTGGCCATGCCCGACATCCACACCCAAAACAAAGCTCGCACCCTTTTGCAAAAGACAATCAGTAAAGCCGCCCGTAGAAATTCCTACGTCTAGGGCTTGCAGATTTTTGACCGACAACTGGACGTGCTGTAAAGCACCTTCCAATTTAAGTCCGCCACGGGACACAAAGCGATTGGCCGTGCCATCTTCGACGACAATTTTACCCAACCACGCAGCTTCGACCGCAAGACTTGATTTTTTCAGAAGCTTCTTTTGCGTGCCCTCTTGCAAAAAGACTTGGCCAGCCTCGATCAACTCTTGCGCATGGGTACGCGATTGCGCAAAACCATTTTCGGCAAGCCACACATCCAGACGCGTTTTAGTTGTCGGGGTCGTCGCATCACTCATACAAGCTTAATGTTTGCGAGATTGGTTAAAGTTCACAAGGTATTCAAGCATCGCGGCTTCCGCAGAAACTTTGCGCAGCTCGGTCGCACAACGTGTGCTGACCTCGTGCAAATATAGTTTTGTACCTTCAACACCCAAGATGCCAGTAAAGCTTCTTTGGTCTTGATCTTTTTCACCATGATCTAAAATATCATCTGCGACCTGGAATGCTAAACCAAGATCTTCACCAAATTTGCGCAAGCTTTCGATTTCATGAGGTCGAGCCCCGGCAATAACAGCAGCGCCTTCAACGGCGACGCGAATAAGGGCGCCGGTCTTTAACAAATGCAAATGTGTTAAGTCTTCTTTCGAAATCGTTTGCTGCAGCATGCGCAGATCAATGGCTTGACCACCGACCATGCCGCGAATGCCGGCGGCTTCCGACAACAAGCGCACTAAGCGCGCCACCAAAAAGTCTGAATCCCCATAGCTTTTCGCCAAAATTAAAAAAGCTTCCGTCAAAAGAGCATCACCTGCAAGCAAGGCGAAATCTTCGCCATACACTTTATGATTGGTCGGCTTTCCACGACGAACATCGTCGTTATCCATGCACGGCAAATCATCGTGAATTAAAGAGTACGTGTGAATTAGTTCGACAGCTGTAGCAAACGGCAGAACTCGATCTGCAGCACAACCAAACATTTCCCCAATCAATACGGATAAAACAGGACGAAAACGTTTACCACCATTCGTGGCTGAATAAAGCATCGACTTTCTGAGCTCGGCAATCGCGTTGCCACGAGGTAAGTCCATGTCAGAAAGGTACTTATCCACAAACTGATTCACACTAGTTACGCGAGAAACAAGTTCCTGCTCAAGCTGAATTGCTAAGTCCAAATCTAGTTTTCCTCTGGTGCGAAATCAGTAACAACAGGTTTTCCGTCAGCACCTACAGACATCAAAAGCTTTACTTTTGATTCCGCTTCGTTCAAACGCACATGGCATTCGCGCGAAAGTTTCACACCTTCTTCAAAAAGTTTTAATGACTCTTCCAAGGCTAAATCACCGCGTTCCATTTTTTGGACGATCTCTTCAAGACGACCTAATTTTTTTTCAAAGTCCATTTTACTCTCCTTTGACGACATCAACAGTCGCCGTCACTGACCCATGCGCCAAGTGAATATCCAAGGTGTCGCCTTTTTTCACTTGGTCGGCAGATTTAATAACTTCATTTTTCTTTGTCACAATAGAGTAGCCCCGCTCGACAACTTTTAATGGGCTCAGACTGTCTAACATGGCTACAAGACGCGACATGCGGGCTTGTTTTTTTTCTAGTGAAAAACTCAAAACTTTTTCCACGCGCGCAGTTAGATACTCTAGGTCTTTTCTTTTTTCCTCAATCAGATCCTGCGGATTGCCGATTTTCTCTGTCAAAAGCTCTACACGATGACCTTTTTCTGCCATAAAGCGCTTGATGGCAAATTCCAGGCGATTTAACAAATCATCATTGCGCAGTTCTAAGTCCTGCAAACGACGTTGTGGATCAACAAGGCGCTTTGAAAGTCCGCCAATTTTCTCTAAAAGATATTTCATCTTTTTTTCAAAAGACAAATTTAACATGCGCTCTAACGATTTTACTTTTGTCGCAAGTTCACCAGAACTTTTCGCTACAAGCTCTGCGGCTGCTGACGGCGTCGGTGCGCGCAAGTCCGCCACAAAGTCAGCAATCGTGAAATCAATTTCATGACCGACGGCCGAAATCACCGGCACAGGGCTTGCCGCAATTAAACGCGCCAAGGCTTCATCATTAAAGCACCACATATCTTCAATCGAACCACCACCGCGACCAATAATCACCGCATCCACATCCGGCAACGCCACAGCTTTTTTGAAAGCCTCGCGAATTTGTGGGGCCGCAGCCTCACCTTGAACAATTGTCGGCACAACGGTGACTTGAATAGATTTCGCACGACGAGATAAGACATTTAAAATATCGCGAATGGCCGCCCCTGTGGGTGAGGTTACAATCGCAATATGTCTTGGGAATGTGGGAATAGGTCTTTTGCGAGCGGCATCGAAAAGGCCTTCGCCTTTAAGTTTGACCTTCAATTGCTCGAAAGCCTTTTGCAAAGCTCCGGCACCGACAGGATCCATCATCTCGCACATCAGCTGATAATTGCCGCGCGGTTCGTACACGGTGATACGTCCACGCACGATCACTTCCATACCGTCCGTAGGCTTAAACTTCAAACGTGCATTGTGACCGCGGAACATCACCGCCGTAATCTGTGATTTGGCATCTTTAAGACTGAAGTAAAAATGACCCGAAGTGTGCGCTTTGAAATTAGAAAGCTCACCCTTCACCCACACCATACCAACTTGACCTTCAAGAAGCTGCTTAAT
>CAMLMF010000099.1 GCA_946480995.1 uncultured Bdellovibrio sp.
AAAAAGATAACCCGCTTCGGGATCAAGCTGCGCAAAACCAGCGCTTAATTCAGCGGCAAGTTCGGGACTTAATGCTTCATCGGCGTCTAATGACAAAATCCAAGAATGCTTAGCCTGGTCAGCCGCGAACGCTTTTTGCGGCCCGAAGCCGCGCCACTTTTCTTGGAAAACACGAGCACCATTTGCTTTGGCAATTTCAACAGTGCGATCCGTCGAAAAACTGTCGACCACAACAATGTCATCGGCAAAGGGCACAGAACGAATGCAGCGCTCAATGTCGGCCTGTTCATTCAAGGTAATGATCACAAGAGAGATAGGAAGCTTTGTCACACTTTCAAGAGTCTCTTTGGATCAAGGTCTTGTCAAATGATTCGCAACTAGATACCATTTTTAAGTCGAAAGGTTTTTACCGATGAAATTCTCTAAATACTTTGTTTTAGGATTGTTTTTAAGTTCCACTTTAAGTGCCACCGCCCACGCTTACTTAAGCATTGCGGAATCCGGAGAACTGCCAGCTCCAGGCAAATATCAGTTCGGCGTTGAGCCGCAACTTTTAACCAATCACGGCGGCGGAGCAAACCTTAATGTCTTCGTCGACACCGCTTTAAATGATGCCACCAGCGCGCGCTTTACTATGGGTGCAGGCTCTGTGGATTTTAATGCCTTTGCAAGTGTGAAGTGGATGCCTTTTCCGGATGTGGATCAGCAACCAGCCATGGGTTTTCGTTTAGGTGCGGGCCTTGCGCGCGATGAAGGCGAAAATCTTTTGCATGTGCAATTAGCTCCACTAGTCAGCAAAAAGTTTAACACCGAATACGGCCTAACGGTTCCGTACTTTGCTGTGCCCTTTACTTTCTTAAACACCAAAGAGTCCAACACCACAGCTTCCCACATTGCCGTGGGTTCAGAGTTCCATCACCCAGAATGGAATCAAATGGTTTTGGGCGGAGAAGTCGGCATTGAGCTGAACAAAGCTTATTCCTATATCTCGATCTTTGCGACGTTCCCTTTTGATAGCTCTAAAGGATTTGGAAAATAAATATGTTGTCTTGGTTTTTTAAGGATGAATCTGAAACAGCTGCGGATCTTTACGTCGATCTAGGCACTGCCAACACTTTAATTGCAGCGCGCGGAAAAGGCATCGTCCTGAACGAGCCTTCATTGATTGCTTATCAGCAAACCAGCCCTGGCAAAAAACGCGTGATCGCTGTCGGTAACGATGCCAAAGAAAAATTAGCGAACAATCCAGGAAATATTTTTGCGCAAAAACCCATTCGTGATGGCGTGATTGCCGACTTTGAAACAAGCGAAGTGATGCTTCAGCATTTCTTAAGTCAGCCCGGCGTAAAATCAGCTTTTTCTCGTCCTCGCGTGGTCGTGTCGTTGCCTTATGGCGTGACAGAGGTTGAAAAGAAAGCCGTGATTCAGTCGTGTAAAGCGGCGGGCGCAAAAGAAGTTTTCTTAATTGATGAACCTATGGCGGCAGCTATTGGCTCTGGCTTAAATGTGAAATCAGCCGAAGGCAATATGATCATCGATATCGGTGGCGGAACCACGGAAGTGGCAGTTATCGCTCTGGCTGATATCGTTTACTGCGAAGCTGTGCGTGTTGGTGGACACAGAATTGATGATGCGATCATTGATTACTTCCGTCGTTATAAAAAAATTAACATTTCCGAAATGACCGCAGAGTATTTAAAAGTTTCTATCGGCACAGCGGCTCCCAAAAAAGACATCCGCACGGTGACCATCACCGGCCGCGATGTGGAAACAGGTATGAACCGCACGATGGAAGCAAGTTCTGAAGACGTCGGCCTTGCGATGAACAGCAATATTCAAGAGATCATCAACGCGATTCACAAAGCCTTAGAACACACGCCGCCAGAATTAGTTTCTGATATTATCGAGCGTGGTGTGGTGTTAGCAGGTGGTGGCGCTTTGATTCGTGATTTTGATTTGCGCATTCAAAATGAAGTGCGTTTACCGGTGCGAGTGGCGGAAAGCCCGCTGACAGCCATCGCCAAGGGCGGCGAAGCTGTCTTAAGTGACCCAGAGCTTTTAGATAAAATTCAATTGGAAGTTTAAGTCCACACAGGGGTCGCTTTCGGCCCCTTTTTTATGTCTTCTCTTAACAAAGTTAAAAGTCGCGCAGAAATTTCCCCTTGTTTCCCCGTTCCGATTTTTTGTCCTTCGTATTCGCTGACTGGCAAAACATCCAACGTCGTCCCGATCATCATGACTTCCAAAGCCGTCCGCACGTCGTCTTCACTGATATCCCGTTCTTGAATTCCTGCTAGTGTTCCGTCTTGCACCAAAGCTTCTGCCAATGCGAAAGTGCGCATCATCGTGGTGCCTTTTAAAATTTGATGCAGCTTGGGCCGCACTAAGTTGCGATTTTTATCCACCAAGACGATATTTTCGGTACTGCCTTCTGTTAAAAAACCATGGGAATCAATCCCAATCGTAAAGTCGATTTTGCGATCGACACTTTCTTTTTTCATCATCACGTTTGGTAAGTAATTACAGCTTTTAATTTTTGCAAACCACGAATCCTTTGGTGGAATCTGACTGCGCCCGGCTTTTACTCCATTCACGTATTTTTCTTCAGCGACGGCAGCAAAAGAGGTCACGACCAAATACATTTGAGATGCGATGGAATCATAAGGGTTGGTCGTAAAACCACCCGGACCTCGAGAAACGTACAGCCTCAGGATCACGTTCTTTACTCCTGCGGCCAAAGTGGTCTTTAGGATCACCTCTTTGATCTCTTGCAACGACATTGGCAAAGAAATTCCCAACTGGGTGGCAGAGGCCGCCAAACGCTCAAGGTGCTCTTGCAATAAGAAGGCTTTGCCATCGATGACTTTGATCGCTTCAAATACCCCATCGCCGCGATGGACCAAGTGATCGTCTATGGGCACGACCATCAGCCCTGGATCCTTCACGATTCCACCCCACCAGGTGCTATACATTGCCAAATAAGTCTTTTGGGCAGGATAGGAACGTTCTTGCAGCTTACTTTGAATTTGTGCGGGCGATAACTCGACGACAGACATGTATAGACTCCTAGAGGTTTCATTCTATGCGGGCCCAGACGAGGGCGAAAGTTTTTTGTTTTTAATTTGACGTCTCTCGATCGAGGTCCTGAGAATTAAAGGGATGAGGGGGATTTTATGTTTAGAGTTTTAATGAAGGGCCTGATGGTCCTTTCCATGACTGCGTGCTCTTCGATGTTACGTCGCAACCGCACACCAACACAGGACGAAACGAAAATCGTTTTAAAAGATGCGCAAGGAGCAAAAAAAGAAGCTCCCGCCCAAGCCTCAAGCACTGAGGAAAAAGAAATGACAGCGGTTTCTGTCGATGCTGCGGGCAAAGAAGAAAATGCGGAAGCCATTGAAATGAAAAAAGCTGTGGCTGCGGCGGCAGAACACATTCAACAAAATCACACGAGCGAAACCAAGGCATCGACTCGCATGGTCGGCTCTGTGCCTGCGGATAAAGCTTTTGGTTGGTTAAAAAACGGTAACACGCGCTTTACCAAAGGTCGCTTGCGTGCTGATGGCGCTTCGGCCAAAGACCGCATGCGTTTAGCTCAAGGGCAACGTCCCCACTCGATTATTTTATCTTGCAGCGATTCTCGCGTTCCCCCAGAACTTGTCTTTGACCAAAAGCTGGGTGAAATTTTTGTCGTGCGCACCGCGGGTGAATCTTTGGACGACAATGTCATTGGCAGCATCGAGTATGCCGTAGAACACCTGGGCGCAAATCTTTTAGTGGTTATGGGTCATGAATCCTGCGGCGCAGTTAAGGCAGCTATTGCCTCGTTAAAAGGCGGTTCTTTAGGCAGCCCAGGCTTAGATGGCTTAGTCGCAGATATTAAGCCTCGTGTGCAGCAATACGCCAATACCACGCCGACGGCGGGGGTTATCGAGGAAAGTTGGAGCAACGTCGATGGCGTCTCTAAAGATCTGTTAGAACGCTCTGCAATCCTGCGTGACGCGGTTGCCTCTGGTGAGGTAAAAGTGGTCAAGGCCATGTACCACTTCGAAACTGGAAAAGTGGATTGGCGCTAATTGGTTTCTTGAAAGGTATGTAATGACTGAAAAACGCAAAATTCTGATGACCACGGCCCTTCCCTACGCCAACGGCTATATTCACTTAGGCCATTTGGTGGAGTACCTGCAAGCTGACTTTTGGGCGCGGTTTCAGACAATGCGTGGCCACGAGTGTCTTTACATCTGTGCAGATGACACTCATGGAACTCCGATCATGGTCAAAGCCCGCGAGCTAGGCATTACGCCCGAGGCTTTGATCGCTAAAAGCCACGAGGAACACGCGAAAGACTTCGCGGACTTCCAAGTGCAATTTTCTTTGTATGGGTCTACGAATTCTGCTGAAAACAAAGCGCTGTGTGAATACTTCTATCAAAAAATGGTCGAAGGCGGTCACACGCGCACGCAAGCGATTCAGCAACTTTACTGCAACCACGATAAAATGTTCTTACCGGATCGCTTCGTTAAAGGCACGTGCCCAAAATGTGGCGCGAAAGAACAGTACGGCGATTCTTGCGATGTGTGTGCTTCGACTTATTCTCCAAGTGACATGAAGGAAGTGCACTGCTCCCTGTGTGGAACCACGCCGGTTCTTAAGGGCAGCGAAAGCATTTTCTTTAAATTAAACGACTTTAAAAAATATCTGGAAGAGTGGATCCCTAAACACAGCTCGCCAGAGATTTCTAAAAAGATGCTGGAGTGGTTTAACGAAGATCTGCATGACTTAGATATATCCCGTGACGAGCCGTACTTTGGCTTCCCGATCCCGGGTACTGACAATAAAAAATTCTTCTATGTGTGGGTTGATGCTCCGATGGGCTACATGTCCACAACCGAACAGTGGGCGAAAAAGAACGGCAAAACTTTGCAAGACATCTGGCAAGATCCGTCGCGAGAAATTTACCACTTTATCGGTAAAGACATTGCGCGCTTTCATACGATCTTTTGGCCGGCGTTTTTGAAAGCTGCGAACTTCCGTTCTCCGAATCAAGTCTTCGTGCACGGTCACTTGATGGTTAACGGCGAAAAAATGTCTAAATCTAAAGGCACATTTATCGCTGCACGCACTTACTTAAATCACTTAAATCCAGAACATCTTCGTTATTACTATGCCACGAAGTTAAGCAGTTCTGTGGACGACATTGATTTGAACCTAGAAGACTTCGTCAATCGTGTGAATTCAGAACTTGTGGGTAAAATCACAAATCTGGGTTCGCGCGGCGGACAGATGCTGAAAAAGAAAATGGATGGCGTCATGAGTACGCCGGACGCTGAAGGTGAAAAGCTGATTGCGCATGCGCAAAAAGCGGCGGAAACGATCGCGGCCCACTATGAAGCCCGCGACTTTGCCAAAGCTTCAAATGAAATTCGTTCTTTAGCGGACGATGCGAATAAGTACTTCGACGAAAAAGCGCCATGGAAAACTTTGGAAAGTGATCCTGCGGGAACAAAACAAGTTATCACAACGACTTTGAATATCTTCCGTTTATTAGCCATTTACTTAAAACCTATTTTGCCATTCTATACAGCGAAGGTCGCTGCATTATTGGGCGAAAAAGATTACGTTTGGTCTGATATCAACACGGTCTTAAAGAATCGCCCGATCAATGACTATGAACACTTAGCAACCCGTGTAGAGGGTGACAAAGTCAAAGCCATGGTTGAAGAAGGTCGCAAGATCAATGAAGAGATTCAAGCAGCGAAAGCTGCGGCTTCAACGGCAGCACCAAAGGCCAAAGCGACTGTTGCTGCTCCGGCTGCCTCCGCGGCTTCTGCTGACGGCAAACCCGGCGAAATTGAATTCACTGATTTTGAAAAAGTGGATCTGCGCATTGGTTTAATTGTCGAAGCCGAAGAGATCAAAGAAGCAGACAAACTTCTGCGTCTTAAAGTCGACATCGGTAACGGCGAAATCCGTCAGATTATTTCTGGGATTAAAGCAGCTTACAAACCAGAACAAATGCTAAACCGTAAGGTTTTAGTCTGCGTAAACTTAAAACCACGCAAAATGAAATTCGGAATGTCTGAAGGAATGATCCTGGCAGCCGGCACTGGTGGCAGTGACTTGTTCGTGCTTTCTGCTGACGAAGGTGCGCAAGTCGGTCAACGAGTTAAATAATGGCCTTAAACAGCCAAGACAAAAAATCCCTTGAAGATATCCACAAGCTTTTTTTAGAGCTGGAAAAGTCCTCAAGGGATTTTTCTTTTTCTGCCACCGGGCTTGATTCTTTAAATACAAAGATCAAGGCCTTGTCTGCGTCACAAGATCCCGATGTTGCACGCTTGGCCGGCCTGCACGTGCATCTGACCCCGCAAATGACACTAAAGCATTTTGTCGCCTATGCTATTCCCTTTGAACGCCTGCTGCATAAAAATCTGCAAGACGATGATTTTTTAATTATTGAAAATGATAAGAATGAAAAAGCCCAGGAATCTTTACCTTTGGTTTTTGTCTTAGATAACATTCGCTCGGCCTTTAACGTCGGTTCGATTTTTAGAACCGCTGAATGCTTAGGGGCTGAGAAAATTTATCTGTGCGGCTATACGCCAAACCCCACGCAATGGAAGGTTGAAAAGACGGCCATGGGCACGCAAGAGCACTTAGCTTGGGAAGAGTCTGCGCATTTGCTAGAATGCCTGGAAAGCCTTAAAGATCAGGGGTACCGCTTAGTGGCCCTTGAAACTGCACAAAGTGCCACCGATCTTTACACAGAATTTTCTGACGAACCGACAGCTTTCATCTTAGGTAACGAGCGCTTTGGCTTAGACCCAGAGATTTTAAAAGTGATCGACGAAGTTCGCATCGTGCCTTTGCGCGGTCGCAAGAATTCTTTAAACGTCGGTGTGACCGCCGCCATCGCAGGTTTTGAATGGATGAGGCAATGGCGACTGAAATAAAAATGCAAGCCATCGGCACTTTTCATAGCAATCAGGTGCAACCCTACGAAGCGGGTCGCCAGCCTGATGACTTACACGCTGAAGGTATCATTGAACTTTTTGCTGGAAGTAATTTCGAACAAGCTCTTACGGGTCTTGAAGGCTGCGAACGTATTTGGGTGGTCTTTTTATTTCATCACAATCCGAATTGGCATCCGATGGTATTGCCTCCACGCGGGGGCAATCAAAAAGTCGGCGTCTTTGCGACGCGCTCACCTTACCGCCCCAACGGTATTGGCATGAGCTGTGTGAAAGTATCGCGCATTGATAAATTAAAGATCCACGTCAGTGGTGCGGATCTTTTAGATGGCAGTCCTATTTTAGACATTAAGCCCTATATCGCCTATGCGGACTCTTTTCCCGGTGTCGAGCCGGCTTGGCTGCAAAATACGCAGAGTCACCGCGTGACGCTTTCTGAAGACGCGCAAAAACAACTGCAGTTCTTAGAAAACGAAGGCGTCAGTCAATTGCGTGGCTTTTTGCTGCATCAACTAGAATACGAACCGACGAATTCAAAAAAGAAAAGGGTCAAGGCTGCTGAGACCGGATATGTGATTGCCTATCGCACGTGGCGCGCCCATTTTACGGTTTCAGACGATCACACTGTCCATATATTAAGTTTAAGTTCTGGGTATTCTTCTGAAGATTTGCTGAACACGGAAGACCCGTACAGCGACAAGGATTTACACCGCAAATTTAAGACGCTTTTTCTGTCGACGAATTAGGCGTGGTCGCTGGCGCCACAGTTGATGTGTTAAAGCTTGTAAGAAATAACTGACTTTTCACGTAGCCATACAAAGGCACAAACCCCAAAGCCCGGGCAACACTGCCCAAGACAAAGACCGCATAATAGCTTGTTACTTTTTCACCAAACAGCCACAGCAATTTTCCACCGATGTAAGTGCCCGCAATAATCGCGATGGAATTTAATAAATTGTACACCGTCAGAACGGGAACTTTTTCTTCCTGTTTGAGGTCCTTAAAGAAGATCAACGACAGCCCGACTTCGACACAAGCCCAAGCAAGACC
>CAMLMF010000100.1 GCA_946480995.1 uncultured Bdellovibrio sp.
CCCCCCTTTTATCATAAAGAGAATATCTAAAATCAAATACTGGCTCGACCCCACTTTGGATTCGACAAATAAAGTTAAAAGCAACAAGCCCAAGGCACTAAGGCGAACAAAATAAAGAAGATTGTTAAGCGAGTGCTCTGCCTGGATTGCGGATCTATTATTTGTCATGATGATTAATTTTTGACGATTTCCCCCGCTATGAGCAACCACAATTCCCAGAAAATGCTCGGCCCTTGGCCCCCGCTCCGCCACCGTTGACAATTGTGGCACTGCCCTTTCTTTATTTCACATCATAGCCCTTTTTCCAGCCTTAAAACTCATTAAAGCCCTTTTTAGCTTCGGCACAATTTGTGGAACTTGCCGTTGAGCACGTCAACAAGGGATAGAATTATGTTTAAAATTTGTACAGACAAAGTGATTTCGTTTTTAGTGCTTTTTTCTTTTACAAGCCTAATGACGCCAATCGCAGCACACGCACAACAACACGAAGCTCTTTATGACTCTCAGGCCGAAGTTGAACAACTCAGCGCCAACTTAGAAGAGACTGAAGGCGGTTACGCTCAAAGTGTCGAAGAATTAAAACAAGCGCAATCTGACATCAAAGCCATGACTCGCAAAAATAAAGAAGTGGCCGCACGCACGGCTAAAGAAATTCAGCGTTTGCAAGCAAAACAAGCGATGAACGCAAAGGAAACTGGCATCCTTTTAGGTAAAACTGAAATCTTAAATCAAGAAATTAAAAAGAACGAACACCAAGCCGCGGTGGTTCGCTCTAAAGCCGAAGCCGTTGCCAATAAATTAGAAACAGCGCGCAGCCAGTTCCAACATTCAAAAGAAAATCACCACAATGCAGTGAAAACCTTAAAACAAGTCAACGCAGATCACGTGTCTTTGCAAGCCGAGATGAAAAGCATTCAGGCCAAATTAGCAGCGGCGAAAGCCACTGAAAAGAAAAGTGCCCAAGCCTTAGCTGCGGCCCAAAGCAAAGCGGATAAATTTGAAGCTTATGCACGTCCGGAAGCGCAACGTCTTGATAATATGACAAAGGCAGCCTTAGCTTCTGCTGAGGCGAATATGCAGAAGGCCCAAATGCTTATGCAAAAACGCCAACAGCAACAACAAGCACTAGAAATCAAACGTCAGCGCTTAAGTGAAGCCAAAGCCAAGCAGAAAAAAGCTTTGGCCCGCGTTGGCTCCCTGAACTCTAATTAATTTTTTATTTTTCCCGTACGTTTTTATTTAAAGTATTAAGGCCCGGTCTGATGGATCGGGCCTTTTTTATTTAAATCCCAATTGACGCCCCTGCCTCTTCCGCTATCTACTATGAACACGACATGAGTGCCTTGAATTCTTTTTCAAATATTATCATTTGCGACGATCATCAGGTCAGCGCTTTGGGCGTAGAAATGCTGCTCAGAAGTTTTATTGCAGGTTCGCCGCAGGTTCGTATCGCTCTGAATGGACAAAAGGCCCTTGAATACTTTGCGCAAAGAAATCCCGACCTCATGATCATAGATCTCGACCTGCCTGATATTTCTGGACAGGAAGTGATCAAACAGGTGCGCAGCGCAAGTCCCTCTTTAAAAGTGATCGTCTTAACGGGCACCAACGAACCGCACACGTTGCGCCAAGTGTATCAACTAAAGGTTCAAGGTATTTTGCGCAAAACCAGTACCAGCCAAAATCTAAACGATGCTTTGCAGTCGGCGATAAGCACGGACAAGACTTATCTGGATATTTCTGTCAGCAATCTTTTGCAGTCGTCTCAAGACCAAGCCCTGACGCGCAGAGAATTTGAAGTCTTGGAGCTGATGGCTCAAGGCTTGAAAAGCACCGAAATAGCTCAGAAAATGGATTGTTCAGTGGCGACGATTAAAACCTACAAAACGCGCATCATGAACAAAAGTGGTGCGCGGAATTCAGCTGAAATGATGGCTTGGTACCTTAAGGGGAATAGAAATAAGCACTTCAGTTCCTGAACCCAGGACAGAACTCATCTCAAAAGACCCGCGATGAAGGGTGATAAAATGACGAGCCAACATCAAACCTATTCCCGCGCCCTGGGATTTCGCAGCGCCGGATAAAAGAAACTCTTTAGAACTCATCAGGACTCTTTGCAGTTCCAAGGCATCCATCCCCTGCCCCCGGTCTTGAACTTTAATCACGGCAAAATCATTAAGCGCAGACAACACGATTGAAATTTTGCTTCCGGAAGAACACGCGCGCACAGCATTCGTTAGAGTGTTGCGAAGAACCGAAGCCATCATCTCCGAATCCCCGCAGGAAATGATTGGCTCCGCGGGGAGGACGAATTACATCTCGAGGCTCTTGGCTTGGAAGTGACTTTCCATCTGTTCTAAAACTTCTTGAATTAAAAATCGCCAGTCAAAATCTCTTCCGTCGACCTTTAACTGCTCGGACTGAGTTTGCACCCAGGACATGACGTTCTGAACAAGTTGCTGGGAAGCCGTCGCAGAACTGGACAACAATTCAAGCTGCGGCAGGTACTGAGGATCCGCTTTCTTTTGCAGGTTGAGCGCAATCACGGCCTGGCTTTCAACAAAGCCCGTCAGATCATGGGCTAAAAATGCCAACAAACGGGCTCTGAACTCCAGCCCCTCTTGCAAACGAAACTCGATATTTTTTTGCGCTTCGATGTCCCTAAAAAAGACCACAGTGCCCGGGGAATCATTTTCATTCGTCCCAAGATTTTCCATGGTCAAATAAAAATGCCGGTGCCCTTCGGGGCCACTGGCTAAGACGACCTCTCCGGGGATCAGGGAGGTGTCTGGCAAAATTTTATCGATGGGCTGCCCAAGATAGTCTTTAAGATTAAAATAGTGCACGGCCTTGTCGCTGGCCCCCATCAACCTTTGATGGTCATCGATAACCAAGACTGGATCAGGGAACTTGCGAAAAATTCGTTCCATCGCTAAGGGCGCAATGCTTAACAAACGAAGTCTTACCATCGCATAGATGATACCAAGCTGAGTCACGATCAATGAGACACTGCCAGAAAGAATATAATCAAGGTCCTTCGGGGCTTCCACGACCGTCAATAAAAGGCTTTGCATCAAGGCCACAAAAACCCCGACGTTGATAATTAAAACCTGACGACGACGAAATCCTTTTTCTTTGATGAATACGGTGACGCTCAAAGCATAAGCCGCAAAAAGTATAAGCAACGACCAAGCATAAAAAACTTTATACAAAGGACCATACTTATATTGAATAAAGGAAGCATCATGAAAGTACAGCGGCTTAAAATCCGTAAAGAGCAAATCCTGAGTGCCCGGCAGTAACGCCAAAATAAAATTAACAGCACAAGGAGCAAAAATCGCCAGCATCACCCCTTTGTTGCGCAGCCACTTCCAACGATCAAACAGAGTGCTTACAAAGTAAAACCAAGTTGGAACGAAAAATACGGTGGCTAAAATGCGAATCTGAAAAAAGAAAATTTTTTCTTCTAAATTTGCAGCTATGTGAATACCCAAAGTGCCCAAAGAACTGATTAAAAGCGACAGACTGATCAGTTGCAGCCAACGCACCGAGGTCAAATTGCGCAATCGGTAGGTAGAAATCAATGTCTGCGTGGCCAGAACAAAGGTGATCAGATTACAAAGAATGAATAACGGGGCGACGCTCACAGAACTCCGGTTTTTTTTGAGACTGGACAAAAAAATAGTTCGAATTGAACTTCAATTCAAACTAAAAAAACGAGCGCGCGCAGAAAATAATGGGCTAAAGAATTCCACGCGCACTCAGGAAGCTATTGCTCTACGCAAAGAAGGCCGACTTGATTGGCGACCGTAGAAAAATCCGAACCGTCACACAACACCCTTGAGTCCCCGGAGTTCCCTGAGGAATCATATCCGAAATTACTTTCAAGGCTGTTGTTGACACCAATACCATAAGCCATCTTATGTGCCGAGGTATTAGAGGCATAGTTATTACACGTGTTTCCAGGAACATACCCCCACGAAGAACCCGTGATAGTGATCCCTGTGAACCACATGACATCTGTTCCCTGAGGCACAACGGGGGCATTGAGAACACCCGAAAAAATAGAAGTCGCGGTGGTCGTGCCAATCAATGTTCCGTTGGGCCGCGTGTATCTTTGACTAGCATACAGAATCCAATTGTTACCTGGCTGGCGAGACGAACGCATGACTAGAGCTTTGTAAGTTCCAGTACTCGGCTTGCGACTGTCTGAATTACATGCGGAATCCAAAGACGATGTCGACCCCAAAGCTCCGTCTGTGTACGTAGAATCATTTGTCACAAACATTCGACAATCTCCTCCTGAACCACAGACCGCTGGAGCAGGTGAAGGTGACGGCGTGGGCGTTGGCGTCGTCTCTCCTCCGTCTCCGCTTGTCGTCAAGGATGGAGCTTGTCCCGTATCATGACCACAACCCAACAAAGTGAAACTGCAAGAACCTAAGAGTAAAAGCATGTTTAAAATAAATTTCTTATTCATCGTTTTCTCCAAATTTTTTAGAACGAATATCCCAAGGAAAGTCCAAAGGCCGAAGCTTCGACTTGCTGATCCGAAGCCAAAGTGGACTCAACGCCCGCTTCCTCGATGCTTTTATATTTTAGGACTTTATAATTTAAACCTACATAGGGTTTGCCACTGCCAAAGGGAATGCGCGCTTCGACTGCAAATGCAGAAGTGGGACTAGTAAAGGCCACCTGCCCGCCGGAGGCGTTGGCTTTATCCAAAGTATATTTGGAAGAAAGATAATACTTCGCCACCAAAGCGAAACGTTTAAAGTCGTACCCCAAGGTCGCCGCAATAGAAGTCTCTTTGCCTTGTGCATTGCTGTTGTTCAGCTCGGCAGGGTCTTTCATCTGGCGCCACAAATTATAATCGACGCTAGCGCCGATCAGCAGCGAACTCCAATCCAATCCCAGGTCCGCCGACACTCCGTAAACCATGAAGTTGCGTGACTCCATTCCAGAGCCTTTCAAACTGCCTGAGGAGGCTCCGGCATTCACAGAGGCAAAAAGCCCTATTCCGCCCGTGCCACTTCGAACCGTTGCCGCCGTGGATTTGAAAGAAAATAATAAGACAGCACCGACCGTAAACAAAAAAAACGATGGCTTATACATACTGAAAGCATCCTCCTAAATCTCAGTAATCCATTTCGACTTATCGATTGAAAGCCGCGCAAAGGTCCTTACCCAATCCTTTGGTAAAACAAACTTGCTTAGCAATTGAAGCACAGATGAAGCACACCCTCTGTCCTCCAAAAGGATGACAAGGACGCCAGAAAAGGTCTGGTTTTTTAAGTTCTGCCGGCTCGGGGCCCGCCAAAAATCGCGTTGTGTCTCACTTTTAGACACCTGCCCCTTTCTCTATATCAATGAGTTTAAGCCCAGGGTCACTTTGTCGTGGAACTGGTTTTGCAACCGAAGGAGCGGAGCAAAAACTTTGCAACCCAAGAGGTTTATATAATGGTACGTCGGTTTCAAACATTCAGACTTTTGATGCCCCTGTTCCTTTCCCTATCGGGGATGCACGCGGTGGCAGCACCAGATAGCAACCTTGCGGTGATTGACACTCATCCTTTGCCGAATGCCGTGCAAGTGCAGGTCACGCAAAAAGGGATGAAATACTTTGATTCTCGCCTGGGTGATTTGTTGGGCAATATGGGGATCAAGCTGGACGAGGGTTACTTCCCAGCGATGACCTATAAGTACGACAAAGACATCAACATCGAAGACTATAAAGACGTAAACCCTGAAGCCGTCAAAATGTACACACAAGTGCGTGATCTTTTGGCGAATTGGTTGGTCGGCTTTTCCCTGAACAATCACCGCCCGGTCATTGAAATTGGCCAATCCAGTTTCGTGGCCCAGTTTTCTCGCTTTGGTTTGGTGACTGACGAAGGCCTGATGAAACAACTGGGCAAACAAGATGGTGCAGTTCTAGCGATTGAGCTGGATATTAAACAATTAAAAATCTCTACGGACTCTGTCATCGCGTGGGACGTGAACAACGAATTTTTGGGCAAATTTGGTTTTGAAGATGTCACCGTGGCGATGGACAAAACAGAGGCGCCACTGAAAATTCGTTTGCCCTTTTATGTGCGCATGAATGCCTATGGGATGTTGGAATTTTCAGCCTTAGATGTGTCCAACAATATCGCGACAACACCGCTGGTTTTAAAATATAGCAAGTTGTTGATCCCGACTTTTGCCGTCGAAATCAATGGCAAGAAATTTTATATGAACAATAAAGAGGTCGATAAGCTTTTAAACGCCCAAGCCCCGACGATCTTACAAAAGGTTCGTGAAAATCTTGGGACCTTCGCTAAAGAAAAGCTGCCGGCTTTGTTGAATGAAAAAGCTAAAGAGTTCTTAAGTGGTTCGATTGAACAAGTGCAGGAAATGGCGCCCCCAGGTCAAGAAGCCACTGATCGTCGCCCGAACTTTAAATGGGGTATCAAACTGCAAAGTATCAATCTGAAGAACTCTTTGAATATCGCGTTGTCTTCGTATATCGAAGATCCTTTGAATGCGAAAAGTGCTCCCAAAGCGGCAAACGCGTCGCGTGGTCCGGTGAACTTAAGTATGTACCCTCAGGACAAGTTTGACCTGGCTTTGACGGTGGATCGCTCCTTGATCAACCGAGTGTTGCAATTAAGCTACGAACGCAAAAACTTTGAAGTGATCCGTCAAAGCAACGGAAGCTCGTTTAAACTGATGGCAGCGCCGACCTTTGATTATGTAAAAACTCCAGCGGGAGTGACAACTAAGGCGAACGAAACCTTCGTGAAGCTGCGCGTTTCCATCGAAAATCGCCCTGGTTCGATGTTTTTGAAAGATATCATCGTAATTGATTTCGATATCATTGCAAAAATCCGCCAACGGAGCGATAAGACGGGCATGCAGTTGATGCTGTATACGATCGACACCGACAGTATGTACTTGGACGATTCGTACATCTCCTTCATGGGTAAACTCTTTAAGGGTAAAGTCCGTGATGGCGTCAAAGAAGAA
This sequence comes from uncultured Bdellovibrio sp., assembly GCA_946480995.1. The sequence goes on from CAMLMF010000100.1 coordinate 7,009, forward strand.
CTGCAGAAACAAAGTGCCAGCTGGAAAACGACCGAAGAATCCATTCCAGGAAGTTTACCGCTGCCACCAGAAATTTTAGGAATTAAATTGGATATCAATCAAGTTGTGATGGATCCAAATGGACACTTAGTAATGCTTTTAGACTATGCAAAAACAGGAGCGAAATAACATGAAGTCGCTAAAATTAATCATCATCAACGCTTTAACTCTGATCATCGGTTTGGGTTTGATGGCGGGATCTTTTTCAAACAGAGATGCGCAAGCTGCTCGCTTTGAAACTATTCCGTCATTACAAGTCAACAAACTTGGCAATTTGAATGGTCAATACCTGACAGTGCTTTACGCTGTGGGGTCTCGTCCGTTCATTTCAACAGACTCATCGCAAATTTCGATTTCGCAAGTAAAAGAGTCACGCACTCTTTATATTTCTGAAGACACGATGACATTACCTGCGGTGCAAGTTGAAAAAGAGGGCTTCCGTCCTTCTTACAACATCATCGTGTTCGTGGTTTCACCACAACCGAATTACAGCTGGGTCAATGCTGACGGCAGCGTACCACAAGGGATGAGCATGACAAACAACCACATGTCTTCTTTGATCAACGCGATCAACAAAACAGACGTGGATAATTTTGTCGCGACTACTGGCGAAGCTGGTGTCTTGCAAATCAACTTGGTTCGTTAATTTAAAGTTGTAAAACTTTAGATATTTATCGTGGCGGCAGCTCTGATGCCGCTTTCCAATGCGCCTTGCAGGGTCCCTGCAGAGCGCAGGCTGGTGTGTTCGCCAGCAAAATGAAAACGCCCGTCATATTCGGGCTCCCCTGCCACCCCATTAAAGCGTGCATACTGACCGGGCTTAAACACCGCCATCGATCCTAAGGCCCATGGCTTTTGCGACCAATTCAAAACCCCTGGGCTGTCAGGGAGCATCGCTGGGATAGAAGAGTAAAACAACTGTAAATCTTTAAGGGCTTCTTGCTGTGCTGAAGCTCCGGCATTGGTGCCCGA